>NZ_JAILQF010000173.1 GCF_024699075.1 Butyrivibrio sp. | reverse complement strand
TATACGCCTTAAGTTCTCCTGCTCTCTTTGCATCGTATCATCTTTTATACTTTCAGATATGCCTGCAAACATTTCTGATTTGGATGTAACGCTACTTTGGGACATTAAAACACCGGAAGAAAAGGAATTAGAATACTTATTTCCTTTACTTCCGGATCTGTTCATATTGTTATATAAAGCCGAGTAGGCCTCTATTCTGAAATTTCCTGCCATATTTCTACCTCCTTGTAGAACCATCCTGAAATCCATTTACAAAGGTGACTTACTAAAGATAAGCTAAGTCTTTCAGCAGGATATAATTTCTAGTTTCTCTTTTTATATATCGGTATGCATCCACTTATTATTTATAAAAAATTGCGGAAAGCCCATTATTTTTAGATAATCGGTAATTCACAACAGACAAAACAACTAATTTTATATGATGGGAAGATTGCAAGACTATCACTACTAAAAGTATGAACAGTCTTATTAATTATTCTGTATCCTTTCAATAAGATCCATATAATCTTTGCAGTACTTAGTGTAGACTCCACTTACTGCATCTCTAAAGCGCTCTTTTTCCTTATCAGAAAGATATATTATCTGACATCCGCCCTCTTTTACTCTTTCAAGGGATATCTCTTCTCTCTCCTTCCAAAGCTCTCTTTCATAAAGTGCTGACTCTTTAGCAGAAGATATTATTATTTCTTTTTCTTCGTCTGTCAGTTTATCATAGGTTGTCTGTGATATAAGCTGAAGCTCAGGGATCCTTGTATGCTCATCAACTATGAAATAAGGAGCCACCTTATAATGTTCCATGGACTCATAGCTTGAGAGATTGTTCTCAGCCATATCCACGCGTCCCGTCTGAAGTGCAGAATATACTTCATCAAACATGGTTGCATATGGAGTAGCGCCAAGATCTGTAATAATATCTGACATTATGTCAGACTCCTGGATTCGTATTACCTTCCCACTTAGATCCTCAAGACTGTGTATAGGTTCACTAGAATAGAAATTCCTGACACCTGCATCATACCAGGAAAGCGGAACCATGCCGGTTCCATTAAATGAATCCATTATCTCCTGACCTATATCTCCATCAAGAACTCTCCACATATGATCAGCATCCTCGTAAAGATATGGCATAACAAGGACATTGGCTTCATCATTGTACTCAGTAAGTCCTGACATTGAAGCTCTGATAAAATCGAGTCCGCCTCGTGTTAGTTCCTTTACAAGATCCGGTTCATCTCCAAGCTCTGCATCAGTATAGACTTTTATCTGGATACGCCCTTTTGATTTCTCATGAACAAGATAAGCAAATCTGATAGCTCCAAGAGAAGTCGGATAATCTATGGCCTGATTCTCCGCATACGAAAAGACGTACTTAGGACTTACATCCTTGTACTCATCGCAGATAGTCTGATATTCTAATGCTACCTCTTCGCCTAAATCATCTCTCCCACACCCTGAAATGGTAACACATACAAGTGATAAGGACGCTATAGCAAGTAAAGATCTTTTTATAACCTTTTCCCAAAAATTATTTTGCCCCACAACATTCCCCATTAATATATTTATAAAGAGCCTTTCTCTTATCCTTTAAAATCCTGTCAGTAAGAATATAAGCATGCTTACCATCAGGAATAGAAATAAGGATAAAAGGCCTGTTAATAGTAGTTTTATAATCTTTCCATTTAATAAGCTGATCATGATCCTTGACTCTTATATGCATACCACCATCATCAAAAGTAAGCTCTGTACTTTCAGTAATACTTTCGGCCTGCTTTGCTGATCTTAGATATATGCATAAAGGCTGGATCACAGGAAAAAGAATAAGTCCAAAGACCATTACACCCTTGAAGAAAATATGAGAATCTCCCCACCTGCTTACAATAAGTAATATCATGGCTACTGTAAATATTATATTTACAAGCGCAGTCCACTGACTATATATATTACTCATATTAAAGACAAAAAAATCCCCTGTAGTATTTTTAAATTTAAACTTAAATTCCATATTCCCCCTTTTAACAAGTCAACAAAATATGCTGTCTTATCCCCTTATTACTTTGTTTTCACTTATATGCCATGATGCTGATATACTCATTCTATGCTATTGTCGGTCAAAAGAAAAGTGACTTTCATCCCATAGGATGGCCTATGGGTTTACGTCACAAATATATAACATTAATTATTCTCTATTAACGAGAATATTCCAAAAAAACTTCCTGCCGCTTACTGCAGGAAGTTCTTTTCCCAAAATCAATAGCCGAATAAAGTTGGTATAAAAAGGCTGATCGCAGGGATAAATGTAATGAGAATAAGAGCTATGATCATCATTACATAGAATGGTAACTGAGCCTTAACTACCTTCTCCATAGGTTCTTCAGCAATAGCTGAACCGATGAACAGAACTGCTCCGACAGGTGGAGTCAGAAGTCCGATACCACAGTTAAGTACAAGGAGGATTCCGTACTGAATAGGATCAATACCTAT
>NZ_JAILQF010000108.1 GCF_024699075.1 Butyrivibrio sp. | reverse complement strand
TGACGGCGAGTATGCTGCATTCGGTAAGGTTACTGAGGGTATGGACGTTGTTAATACTATCGCTGATACTCAGACAGACTGGAACGACAGACCTGTTAACGAGCAGAAGATGAAGAGTGTTACAGTTGATACTTTCGGCGTTGAGTATCCTGAACCAGAGAAGCTTCCTGAAAGATAATTGGCGTTACAAATAAGTACATTAATATAAACATGTATTAGATAGTTATAGCCCTATGGTTCGCCATAGGGCTTTTAATGTTACCAAAATTGTATGGTAAGCGAGTATAAAATGTGCTATATTATATTCAGATAGTTTTAATTCAAATGCATTTTAATAAAAATGATTTGAATAAAAGGAGCGCATATGTTTATTGGTAGAGAAAAAGAATTAGAATCACTACAGACTATATATGAAAAAGATGGTTTTAGAATGACAGTAATTTATGGTCGCCGAAGAGTAGGTAAATCATTCCTTATCAGGGAGTTTATTAAAGGGAAAAAAGCTATATTTTACACAGCTACAAAAGTAGGTGCTGACAGAAATCTGGAGTTGTTTTCAAAACAGGTTTTTGACGTGTTGGATCCTGCGTACAGTGAGGCTACATTTTCAAATATAGAAAGTGTTTTTGATATAATAACAAACAAAGTATCAGGTACAAACGAAAAAATAATCTTGGTTATTGATGAATTACCATATTGGGCTGAAAAGGATGAGGCTTTGCTGTCCGTCTTGCAAAAATACATTGATACCCAGTGGTTGGATAAGAACTTGATGCTTATTCTATGTGGCTCGGCACTTAGTTTTATGGAAAAGAAGGTGCTTAGTGAAAAGAGTCCTATTTTTGGGCGTAGAGATGCTCAGATAAAGCTGGAAGCATTCAATTACAAGGATTCCGCACTTTTTGTACCAGATTATTCACCAGAAGATAAGGCAATTTGTTATGGTGTTACAGGCGGAGTAGCAAAGTATCTGGCCCTTTTTGATTCTTCAAAAAGTCTGGATGAAAACATAATCAGACTTTTCTTTAATACTGATGGCTATCTATTTGATGAAACAAAGAACCTATTAACACAAGAATTTTCTGATGTGACCCTTGTAAACAATATTATTGAACAGATTGCTTCAGGTGAGACAGCCCTTAATATTATAGCAGCTAAAGTTAAAGAAAAAGACAGTACAGTTCTGTATTCATTGGAAAAGCTGATTGATGTAGGACTTGTAGAAAAGAAAAAATGTATTACAGAAGAAAAAAACAAGAAGAAAACTCAGTATGTTCTTAAAGATCATATGTTTAAATTCTGGTATCAGTTTATTCCTAAAGCTATAAGCGTGATAGAAATGGGCCAGGGTCAAGTATATTATGAAAAAGTTGTAAAGAGTGGATTGCATTCTTTTATGGGAAGTGTATTTGAAGATATGTGTCGTTATTACACTCTGGATCACGGTATTCTCGGTGAATTTGGTTCCTTTATTACAGAAGTTGGTACTTGGTGGGGTGTTGAACAGATGATAGATGCAAACGGAAAGAGGTATCAACAGTCTGCAGATATCGATGTTGTGGGTATATCTACAATAGATAAAACTGCTATTTTGGGTGAGTGCAAATTTAAAAATGAAAAAATAGATAAAGAGATATTTGATACCCTTGTTAGAAGATCTAAGCTTATATCGGGCAACTATAATGTCACAACATTAATTTTGTTTTCTTTAAGCGGCTTTACAGATTGGGTACATAATGCTGATATGTCTAATGTAAAGCTGATTACATTAGAAGATTTATACAATTAGCATATATAAGAACCTGCCACCAAGCGTATGGTGACAGGTTCTCACAGTGATTTTATTCTTGCTAAAATCCATAACAAGTGCTACACTACAGTAGCACGTTAAAAATGATATATACAAATTAAATATATGACAAGGGGAGCTGGTTACCGGCTGAGAGGTGTGAAGAACACGACCCTGTACCTGATTTGGATAATGCCAACGTAGGAATCGTCGACAAGTAGCACTCTACTTGTAACTTTAGCTATATTTAGCGCCATCCAATTAGATGGCGCTTTTTTATTCGATAAGATTATTTATTGAATAAAGAGTATCTCTATGGATGAAGCAGTACTAAATGTTGTATGTAAGCTAAAACAGCGAGCATCTATAGTACAAAGCTTTCCTTCTATCCTCAGGTATGAGGAATCTATCACATATTCAGCCAGCCACGATATGAATATGAAGAGTCTTATACGAAAACACAATCCTCAGATCCACATTATCACTAATAATATAACTGCTGAGATATCTGTTAATGCAGTACTTGCATTAGGTGCTACTGCAATAGGCGCGGATAGTCCGCTTGAGGTGTCCGAGATCACTTCATCTTCCGATGCTCTTGTACTTAATGCTGGTACTCCATCTATAGACAGATACGAATCTTTTCGCCTTGCGGGGGTAAGCGCTAATACTAAAAACATACCTGTTGTTCTGGATCCTGTTGGAGTTGGAGCATCCACTTTTAGAAAAGAAAATATCTTACGTCTTCTTAATGATATCAATGTTACCTGCATAAGGGGTAATGCCACTGAGATTATGAATCTATGTGATTTGATTGTTGATAAAAGATGTGATGAAAGACTTGATCAAACAGATGGAAGATTAGAACAACCTGATAATATAATGCCCTTTAAACTCCAATCTGGTAAAGTAATCTCACGCGGAGTTGAAGATGCAGGCCTTGGATTTAGTAAGGATGCAGTTACCTCTTTATCCAAAAAGCTTGACGCTATCATTGTAATCTCCGGAGAAACAGTAACTGTAGTATCTGCAAGAGACGATTTCTATAAAGAATATCCGGGCGGATCTATCTTCCAAAAGCAGTTTACAGGTGCAGGCTGTATGATGTCTGCCCTTATTGGTACTTACCTTGCTGCAGGAAGAAAAGGAAACATAACTGATATAGACAGCGTAGAAAGCTGCATTAGGGATTATGAAAGCTGTGCAAGGAAAGCTGAACGCAGAGTATATGGAAGCAGGAATATAGGCACGATGAATTATCGTAATACTCTCATTGATGAACTCAGCCTTCTTGATAAAACCTGGAGATACCGATTCGATAAAAGTGATCTTAATCTATATGCCATTACAGATAGAAGCTGGATTTTAAATGACAATGATTCTTGCAGTGAATCCTCCTTAGAAGATAACTCTTGTAATAGTAATAAAGCTTCAAAAGAATCATTATATTGCAAATCTTTGGAAGAAGCTGTAGAAAAGGCAATCCTTGGAGGCGCCACAATAATCCAGCTTCGTGAAAAGAATATACCAGATGATGAGTATATTAAAAGAGCAGAATCTATAAAATCAGTATGTGATAAATATAATATCCCTCTTATCATCAATGACAATGTTGACGTTGCCCTAAAAGTAAAAGCTGCCGGAGTTCATGTCGGACAGGGCGATACTTCTGTAAGCAAGGCAAGGAGCATCCTTGGTAAGGACTACATAATAGGTGCAACAGCCCATAACCTTGAAGAAGCAAAGATAGCTCAAACATGTGGTGCTGACTATCTGGGAGTAGGAGCTGCCTTTGGCTCTTCAACCAAGAAGGATGCCAAACCTCTTACAAGCCTTGAAACCTATAAAGAGATCACCTCAAACATTTCTATACCGATTGTAGCCATAGGCGGTATCAATGATTCCAATATGGATCTTCTTACAGGAAGCGGGATAGCGGGAGTAGCTATTATATCAGGCATTTTCAGTGCTTTGGATATAGAGAAACAGACTAATATTTTAAGCCGGAAGGCAAAGGAGGATTTTTTATCATGAAAAAAGCTGAAGTTAAAAAACTTGTTGTTGCTGCAATGTTCGTAGCTCTT
>NZ_JAILQF010000101.1 GCF_024699075.1 Butyrivibrio sp. | reverse complement strand
ATATACATCCAGCATAGTTGCGTCAGTATGTTCTTCTGTAGAAGCTGTTTGTGCGCTACTATCACTTGTAAGAGTCATCTCTTCATCTGAGTAGGCAAGAGCAAGTATCGTAAACTTCTTATCTTCACTTCCTTCTGCCATTTTGATCTCAAGCTTGTGAGAAGCTACTGTGTCAGAGTCATATGCTATCTCAACATTATTGTTGTTCCAGCCATCTGATCTGTTAGCATCGATCGTTGCCATAAGTTCGCCGTCAACGTATACTTCTGCTACGCCATACTCCGCGTCATTAGCAGCCTTATAGTCAAGAAGGATGTTCTTGCATGTAGCTTCCATTACAAATGGCTCATTACCTGTTACATCATGTGACCAGTTATCAGGGAAAGTCACATCATCACTTCTTACAGTCTGATGAACCTCAGTATCTGTAAGTGTAAAGCTTCCTGCATCAATATCAGCTCCATTTGCATCTTTACTTGTAACCAGCTTCATATTAAGAAAATCAGGAGCGTAGTAATATGTATCAGGCACAGGTGTTATTGATAAAGCAGCTGATCCGTCGCTTACCTTCTGATCTACAGCATCTATAAGACCCAGCATTGTATCAGACATGATCCTGTGTCCAAGAGCTGTCGGATGATATTCATCACTAAAGTAAAGACTGTCTGTAAGATCGCCTGATTCAAAAGCTGCTGCCGTGCCATCTTTAACACTGACCATTGGAAGTCCGTAAAGATCACCTACAGGAATATAGAGGTCTTCAAGATTCCATTTAGTCTTAAAAACAGAGAACATAAGCATTACTGCTGTCTCATCATTTTCAGTAAGTATCTGTCTTACAAGACTTTCATAAGCTCTGCCTTCTGTAGGTTCTTCGTAATCATTAACAGCAAATTCTACTACTACAAGGTCAGGTGCTTTAGAACAGACACTTGATACATCTCTTGTATATCGCATGATGCCTAGAGCTGATGGCGTGCCTCCTATACCTGCATTTACATATTCTATTTCAGAATCAGGATACTTCTCTTTTAAAGCAGCAATAAACTGATCACCATAAGACTTTGTTACATCATTAACTCCGCCGCCTTCTGTAATAGAACCGCCTATCATGGCGATTGTAACCTTATCTCCGTTCTGAAGCTTTCTTATTACATTTTCAAGTCTTCCATTTGTACCTGTAGAAAGAATACCTGAATTTATGGCTTCTTTGTACCACTCTTTTTCATAAATGATCGTATTATCCTGCTTGGAAGAAGCTGAAGCTGCATCTGATACTTCTGTAGAAGCTTGTGATGAAGATCCTGTACTTGCCCCTACTACAGAAGCTCCTTCATTGCTACCATTTGCTGCCCCGCAACCTGCCATGCATACCATATTAATTGCAAGCAGTAACCCAACTATACGTTTTTTCATAATTAACCTCATACCGCGAGTGAAACGAGCAGATAATGATTCAAATTGGTGGAGCTCGCGACATCAATTTGTGTTTGAAAATAGAACATTTTCAAACTTATACCTCTTATGTCTATACCTTCTTGTCTATATCAGATTTAATTCCTAAACACAGACTCCAAATCCCAAAATTGTGAAGCTCTTGTTTTCGCTTCCCTTAGCCATTCTTACTTCAACTTTTCTCTTCTTGCATTCAGTATCATTAAGAATGATAAGTGGATTACAGTGTACCCAGCCATTATCAAGAGGATTAATGCTTCTCACATATTCCCCATCAACATATATATCAGCAATTCCCTCATTAGGACTTCCGGAATCCTTGTTTACTATTAAAAGGCGTCTTGCCATAAGCTCAATAGTAAATGGCTTTGTAAAAGAATCATGTTTTGTAGCATCAAATCTCCAGTTGTAAGGAAACTCAGGAGTGCCTTTTATATCAAGATTCATTTCTACTGCCTGAAGCTCTGTATCTACAGAGTCGAAATCACCCTTATCGATAACAGCTTCTACAGGCATATCCTTAGAATCAAGCAGCATTACAGAATCAAAATCTGTGCCAATTGGAGATACAACCTTGTCAAAATCCGTATCTTCCATACATACAATTTCTTTCATATCTCTCATAAGCTGCTCAAGGCACATAGCCATAACGCTGTGTCCTGTATTGGTTGGATGGAATACATCATAGAAGTACTGGGCCTTGGTTATAAGTCTTCCTGTATCTTTGGTCTTATAAAACTGCTCTGTTACACACTTTTTAAGACTTACCATAGGAAGGGCATAAGCTCTTCCTACAGGAGATAATCTATCCTCAAGGTTATAATCATTTGCAAATACTGAAAAAAGAATTATAACTGCAGGATGACTCTTGCCATTCCAGATCTTTCTGATAAGACTTTCAAAGCATACGCCCTTGGTCTCATCTCCCTCATCATTAACAGCAAATTCAACGATCACAACATCAGGCTCTACCTCACCGCCGCGCCTTACATCTCTGTCATAGCGGATCATTCCAAGCTCCGAAGGAGTTCCTCCTACACCGGCTTTTACATAATGGATATTTTCATCCATTCCTGTAATCTTCTTAAAAGCCTGATAAGTCTTATAGGCATAGCATTCTGTATTGATAGGAACAGCACCGGCTCCCTGAGTTATCGATCCGCCGATAAAAGCTATGGTTGTATCTTCGCCTCTTCTTGCCTTTTCAACAGCTTTATTAAATCTGTAAGTATTACCTATCTGGACTATGCTGTCTTTGATATGCTTTGAAAATTCATCACTTGTAAGATCACAAGGTGCATCCTCTTCCTGAGCAGGCGCATCAAAGCCGTCATTTAAGTACATTTTTACAGTTACATTTGCTGTAAAGCCATTTTCATCAAACTCATAGCGAAGCTGACCAACTTCCTTATCTTCATCTGTAAGTTCGATCTGTGACAAGTCGAGAAGGTGCTCTGAGCCGTCGCATCTTACAGGCATTTCAAGAAGTGTTCCGCCACCTAAAATGTCATTTTTGCCATAAAACTGAAATACAAATTTGCATTTTGTGTCTCTATCACAGCCATCAACAATAACTCCCATGCTATGAACAAGCTTTTTAAAGCCTTCTGCTGTTTTAAGCATGTCTATAAGTTTTTCATCAGAAAGATTGCCGACGAATTTACTTGCTTCTATAAGTCTTCCGCCATCAAGATAGATAGGCGTTATACCTCTTCCATCCTGAAGGGGAGCTGCAAATACATTCTTATCCTTCATCAGATAGAAAAACTGTCTCTTCTTCTCCGGATCTCTTGGAGCAACCGGTCCACGCATCTTAAGCCCTCTTTTCTGTAAGACATATAAATTCAATAAGTATTAAGGATCTGCCATAATCAAAACTCTATAACTTCGTGAGAAGCGCTACTTCCTGTAAGTTCTGAGCTTCTATTACATGGAGCAGAGAAACCTACATATATATCAGCTTTAGAGCCTTCTAATACTCTCTCACCTTCTTCATTAACAACCATAAGCGCACTCTTTGGAATAGTGAATCTCACAGTCTTGGACTGTCCCTTTTCAAGACTAAGTCTTTCAAAATCAACAAGATGAGCATTAGGAACTTCAAGCTCTGAATCAGCAACTTTAAGATAAAGCTGGAGTACATCCTCTGTATCCTTGTCACCTGTATTAGATACAACTACTTCAACTTCTGCATCTCCATCTGCAAATGTCCTTGTAACCTTCAGATCCTTAACCTCAGTCTTTGAATATGTAAGACCATATCCAAACGGATAAAGAACTTTATTGTCATCTTCGATGAATCTGTAGGTTCTTCCCTTCATGCTGTAGTCAGTGAACTCAGGAAGATCTTCAAGGCTGTTATAAATAGTAACAGGGAGCTTACCTGAAGGTGACTTTTCACCAAACAGGATCTTTGCTATACTTCTTCCGCCCTGTCCGCCCGGATACCAGGTCTGAAGAACAGCTGCGCAGTTCTCGTTTGCAAATCTGAGATCCATGGCACTTCCTGTCATAACAAGAAGAACAATCGGCTTACCTGTCTTTACAAGAGCATCAAATAATACTTCCTGGCTTTCAGGGAACTCAAGTGTATTCTTATCGCCTGAAGCATAGGAGTTACCTGTATCTCCCTCTTCGCCTTCCAATGTCTCATCAAGGCCAAGGCAAAGAATTGTAAGGTCTGTATTCTCAGCAGCAATAACAGCTTCTGTAACTCTGTCATTAGGCTTTGCAAGATTTTCTTCTTTATCTTTATAAAGGTGAGCACCCTTAGCATAGTGAACGCTTATATCATCTCCAGCCTCATCTATGATGCCTTCAAGAACAGTCACATGTCTTCCTGGTGTTCCATGATAGTTACCTATAAGAGCTGCCCTTGAATCTGCATTTGGTCCGATTACTGCAATACTCTTTATCTCTTTTTTATTAAGAGGAAGGATTCCATCATTCTTAAGAAGAACAACGCTTTCAAGAGCGGCTCTGTCAGCAAGCTTTCTATGCTCTTTAGTATCTATATCCTTAAATCCAAGGCTGTCCCACTCATTTTCTTCAAAAAGTCCAAGCATAAAACGTGTTGTAAAGAGTCTTATACAGGACTGCCTTACAGTCTTTTCATCAATAAGACCTTTTCTCTTTGCAGAGAGAATCTTCTGATAGGTGCAGCCGCAGTTAACATCGCATCCTGCTTCAAGTGCAAGCTTAACACTTCTTTCAGGTGTCTTTGTGACCATGTGATTCTCATGGAAGTCTCTTATAGCCCAGCAGTCAGATACAAAATGCCCCTTAAATCCCCACTTGCCTCGAAGTACTTCTTTCATAAGGTAGTTGTGTCCACAGCAGGGCTCGCCATTGGTTCTGTTATAAGCGCCCATGACAGACTCTACTTCACCTTCCTTAACACAGGCTTCAAATGCCGGAAGGTAGGTCTCATACATCTCTTTAAGGCTTACCTTAGCATCAAAGGAATGACGAAGGGCTTCAGGACCTGAATGAACAGCGAAGTGCTTGGCACAGGCTGCTGCAAGCATAGTCTTGGACTTACCCTGAATTCCTTTAATGAAAGGAACTGCCATCTTGGAAATGTGTACAGGATCTTCGCCGTATGTCTCCTGGCCTCTTCCCCAACGAGGGTCTCTGAATAGGTTTACATTAGGGGACCATATGGTAACTCCCTTATAAATGTCCCTGTCTCCTTTTTTGGAAGACTCATTATATCTGGCTCTAGCCTCTACACCTATACAGTTACCGATTTCTTCCATAAGCTCCTTGTCAAAAGTAGCTCCAAGTCCAATTGACTGTGGAAAAACCGTAGCGGTTCCACTACGTGCAAGTCCGTGCAGTCCTTCATTCCACCAGTTGTATTCGGGAATTCCGAGTCTTTCTATTGCAGGAGAATCATATCTAAGCTGAGATGCCATTTCCTCAAAGGTCATCTTCTTTACAAGTTCTTCTGCCTTTTTTCTTGCTTCTTCTCTGTTCATTGGTTAAGGTCTCACCTTTCTTTTTCGTATCATGATATTTAGAATTATATTAATTATTTGACGTCTCTTCTATTCAGATAAACACAATTACTTCTCATATATTGCGAATTAAAAGCACATACTTTTGCAGATTAAAATACACACAAAAAAACGTACACCAATAGCGCTGCCGCACCTTCTATGGTAGCCGCGATCATTGGTGTACGCCTTTATTTTATCTACTCAAACTTCGCACATATAAATGAGCTGCTTTCCTTGCAATCTGATTATCTTGGACAGTTAATAAAGGATTTTTTTGTCTTAACAATCTTATAATCAGCCTCATAAAAAAGCTTCTTGCCTTGCTTTTCGAAAAAACAGCATTATTGCATATTTTTTACCCTTTTTCTTTCTGCCATATTCCTTGTCATATAGAAGAAAAATATCACATTCAAAACTATTCCAAAGCAGGTCGCTATAGGTGCTGCAAGACCTATATTAGTTAGACTGGCATCAGGCTGTATACTCATAATATAAGCAAGCGGAAGCCTTACAAGAAGAGTCTGTATAAGTCCCTGAGTCATGACCCAAAGCGTTTTTTCATGCCCATTAAAATATCCAACCATTGAAAAAAGAACTGCAGTTACAATTGTCTCAGGCGCAAATCCCTTAAGATAATCATATCCCTTCTGTATTACTGCCTGGTCTGTAGTAAATGCAGATGTAAGCACGTCTCCAAAAAGCCATACACAAGTAAATACTATTATGCCTACAACAACACCAACTCCCATGCCTGTAAACATAGCTTTCTTGGCGCGGTCTTCCTTACCTGCTCCAACATTTTGTGATACAAAGGATGCCATTGACTGCATAAGAGCACTTGGTACAAGCATTGCAAAATTTACGATCTTACATGCAACGCCATATCCGGAAGAAGCCTCTAATCCAAGCTTATTTATAAAAGCGCAAAGTGCAAGGAAAGACATCTGAGTCAGAAATTCCTGCATCGCAAGAGGAAGTCCTACTATTAGAAATCTCCTGCACTGATCGTTAAGCCTGAAATCTTTCTTTCCAATAGTAAATGGGAGGTCTCTCTTTTTAAGAAGAAAGATGGCCATAACAACACTGACTGCCTGAGCAAGTACTGTTGCAATTGCAGCTCCTGCGGCATCAAGATGAAAACCTGCTACAAGAATAAGATCTCCTATTACATTAACTACGCATGCAACAGCCACAAATATAAGAGGTGATCTGCTGTCTCCAAGCCCTCTGAATATTGCTGAAAGGACGTTGTATGCAACTATAAAGAATATTCCAGCGCCGCATATCCTTACATATACAGAGGTGAGTTCCACAGCTTCAGTAGGAGCCTGCATAAGAACAGATAGAGACCTTGCAAAGACAACCATTACAACAAAAAGGGCTGCTGCAATTATGGTAAAAACAACTGCTGCTCCGCCAAGCAGTTTTCCAATCTGGCTTGTTGTCTTCTCTCCTATATATCTTGCAATTAAAACAGTGATTCCCATGGCAAGCTGCGTAATTACAAATGTCACAAGATTTAGTATCTGGCTGCCTGTTGAAACTGCTGACAGTCCTGCTGTTGTACCAAATCTTCCAACTACCAGAAGGTCAACTGCGCCATAGGCTGCCTGAAGCACCAAAGCTCCAAGAATGGGCATCATAAAAGGGATAAGTTTCTTTAATATACTTCCGTTTGTAAAATCTGATTTTTCTTTTGCATTCATTTAAATATCACTTCCTGCTACTCATGACAATATAGAGCTTTTCTATTACTTCGATCATCTTGTCTGCATCCTTATCCGTAATGTCTGAAAGCTCTTTGGAAAGATCTGCAAAATACCTGTCTACATATTTATCAACAAGCTTTCTGCCTTCTTTGGTTATACTTATGAATACAAGTCTTCCATCATCTTTGGAAGTCTCTTTTTCGACAAATCCAAGCTTCTCCAGATCTTTAACGGTTTTAGTGACGCTTGGTCTTGGAAGACCAAGTTCATCGCTTATATCGCTGACTTTGACTTTATCAAGTGTCTCTTCCAACTTACGAAGTGTATCCAGATAATGAATATGGGATGGGGTGACTCCTCCAGGCAGTGCCGGAAGCATATCCCTTACTCTTTTAGCCTGATAACAGGCATCCATAACTTTCTTGATCTTGTCTCTTGTCATAAGAAGCACCTTTCTATAAAATTAGTTACCCAACTCAAACTTCGCACATATAAATGCGTCACTCACCTTGCAATTTGATCACCTTGGACAGCCTGTAAAGGATTTTCTTGTCTCATAAATCTTATAATTCAAGGCTTGATATCTGGAATTTTTATATTCCAGGGCCCGAAACTCGCTTCGCTCAGACATGCGAGCCCCAAACAGAATATAAAACTCCATCTATCAAGCTCTTGAATTTAATAAGATTTTTAAAGAGCTCGAAAATCCTTTACAGACTGCCCAAGATATCAAATTCGCAAGAAGATAAGATTGTTTATAATGTGCGAAGTTTGAGTTATCTAATGTAGAAATAATTACATTATACAATGTAATTACCTAATGTAATTACATTGTATAATAATACTTCATACTTCTTTTGTCAATAAATAAGCAGTACAGTATGTCATCCCCAAAAATCATCAGGCTTATGCCTGGATTTTTGAAATAGCATACTGTACTGCTCTTATTATTTCTTAATTTAAAATTCTTACTTAATACTTACGATCTTTCTGTACCAGTCAAGAGCTTCTAAGTAGGCATTATAAGCCATATTCTTGCTAATCTTGTTTAATAGCATGATTCTTGAAACTTCATTCCAGTTAGCATCTTCATAATTAAGAACAAATTCAAGTACTGGATATATACGTCCTTTATGATTTAAAAGAGCCTGCTTGATGTCAGTTGATATCTTGACCATTTCAAGGCACTCTTCCATCGGCTTTTCAAGGATCTGATCGAGCACTGAGAATAGACCCATAAGAAAGATCTCTGAACTGAATGGTTCGAGTTCAAAATATTTGGCAATGTTCTCAGAAAATCTTGCTCTTATCATGGACATTCTGGTAATCTCGCTTGGTCTGTCAGAGCAAAGTTCTTTTGTAACAGCCGTTGTGATCCATTTCTTGAGTTCTCTCTGGCCAAGAAGTGCTGCAGCATGACGAACAGAGGATACACCTCTGTTAGAAGTCATGTGATTAACCATCTCAAGAAGTCTTACAACAAGCGCTGCATCCTGTCCGATAACACCGGCAGCATCTGTAAGTTCAAAGTCTGATTCGTTAACTACGTTAAGGAGCTGCAGATATGTAACTTTAAAAGGAGCCAGCTCTTTTTGTCCCTTGGTTATAGGTGTTCTGAAAAACTCTCCTTCATAAAGATCATAGCTTGCATTTGAAGAGAGCAAGTCGTACTCATCTCTTGAATTGACATTAACTGCGCACAGCTTCATATCCTTGTACATGTGCGAGAAATACTTGTGGGCCTTTTCAATATCAATATTCCTGTGATCCAGGAAAATATAACTGCACTTTTCAAGTATTGGGCGATAATTCTCGAATTCTATTGGTTTAAGTTTTCTCATAGCAAACTTAAAGCCTTCCCCAATAATCTCACTTATTCTGTTTACAAACATTTCGGTGGGTTTCACAGAAGGATCTATAAGAAGTACAACCCTGTCATGCGGTGCAAAACACTGACCGGCGATATCTGTGAAAATAGATACGTTATTAACTTCAACAAATACCATATGATCATCTGACAGAGTCTCAAGGCCTATCTTATCAACGATTTCAAGTCCTGTAACCACACCCGCTCCATCTAATGCGCTTGTGGACTGCGACATTGGGTCTAAAAGAGCGTCAGATTTTTGTGCAAAAATAGAATACGCACGAACTTCCATGTTGTCACTAAACAATGGCATTAAAGTTGCTAGCATTTTAAGCCTCCTTAAGGACCAATCTTTAACTTGTACCGGTAAACCAAAAGCCTGTTTTTAATAAAATAAGTATATTAGTCCAAAGCTGTTTTAGATAAAATCAGTATATAAGCCAACAGTTGTTTTAAATAAAATCTGTATTAATCCAAATGCTGTTTTAATTCCATTTATGGTCATTAAAGTATTAAACTGTATTAGAAACTCAAAGATATAGCTGTACATAGAATCTAATATACCCTGCAATTGTATATCGGAAGATTTTGTAAGAATCTAAATCATATTTTTTAACAAAAAATATTGATCTTATCATATTATTTAACGCTATTAAATAATTCTTTTTATGCTAAAACGTCTATGTGTATATACCGACATATATTATGAAAATAAGGATATTTTCACTATTGGTATGACAAGGACGTTTTATTTTTTTACAAGGTATACACTATGAGCGGCTTTGTCATTCAACATAATATGGCTGCAATGAATGCGCAAAGGCAGTTTGGCCAGGTTGCAGACCGTAATTTTAAATCAGCTGAAAAACTCGCATCGGGTTATAAAATAAATCGGGCAGCAGATGATGCTGCAGGTCTTGCTATTTCTGAGAAAATGCGTCGTCAGATAAGAGGACTTCGCCAGGCAGAAGACAATATTCAGGATGGAATAAGTTTTGTCCAGGTCGCGGATGGCGCTCTTAATGAAACCCATGATCTTCTTCAAAGAATGAATGAACTTTGTGTAAAGGGTGCAAATGACACTCTTACAAACACAGACCTTTCTTATATCAACTCAGAACTCCAGGCAATAATAGATGAAACAGAAAGAATTTTTGACACTACCTCTTTTAACAACAGAAATATATGGAATATTGAAATAGAAAATCCTGTTCTTATAGGCTACGATCCCACCCAGGCTCTGAATGTTACAGATATGAGCTATGGATACTATACTATGACTTCAGATACCAAAGATTACATGCCTGTGCCAGGTACTTTTGTAACATCAGCAGATGAAACAAACGGAGTCAAGATAAGCTGGACAGGTTTTAATGGTACAAGCTACTCTTCTGACTATATAAGCTGGGATGATCTTGAAGCTTCTTCTTATGACTTTAATATAGCTGAGCATCTTTCACAATATAGCGGTGCTACTCTTACAGCACTTAAAAGCTTCTTAAATGGAACAATATATATGGATGTTGAAACAACAACTGCAACAATAGCAGACTATGTAACAGCTCTTAATGGAGCAAGTCTTTCGACATACTATTCAAGTTATGCTACTGCAACCTTTGATTCTCCTTCAGACACAAGCGGTGTTACTGCAACAGCCACAATAAATATATATGCCAAAGAAAACTCATCAAATGCCAGTACTAATGCCTACTCTTTTGCTTCTTCTACTAACGATTCCTTTATAGAGCCTGTGATTGCAGATGGGGCTAGTAGTAATTTTACCCAGCTTTCAGGAAGCGGTACTACGGATCTGGCCACAGCTAAAACAAGTACTGATTCCTGGATCATGAAGTTCACTATGTCCGGAGTTGGTGCTGTAACTGCTACGTCTAAAAGCGTAACTTTTACGTCAAATGATTCACGATCTGAAAATCAGGGAGTATGGTGGGACTATTATAGTAACAGCTCTTCTACATATCTTATAACACACACAGCTGAAAATGGCGGAAATCTTGCAGGTGTAATGGAATCTCTGACGGGAACCACAGGTGTTCTATCAGAAGAAAATGGTGGAGACACCAATAATAGCGGTAATATTTATATAAATTTTGATCTTACAGCTGACACTGCTTACTCATATGGCGACGGCTCAACAGAAACCAGTGTAGGTAGCATAACAATAAAAATTCCTGTTACTACAAGCGATACAGAACAAACAATTCTTGACAAGGTAAATGCAGCACTTAATACCAATACTGTAATAGATTTAAGTCAGAATTCTTCTGATAT
>NZ_JAILQF010000090.1 GCF_024699075.1 Butyrivibrio sp. | reverse complement strand
TACCTGGCTTTAAGTGACCTCTGCTGCACAACATACATCCCCTCGCCCGTGCCAGGTGCAGGACTATCAGAAGTCTTCATGATAATAAGCGCATGCCTGTAATATTCACCCGGCTTTTTGGGATCGTGCTTAGGCCTTGTGATACCAGTAAACTTGCCGTCTCTTGTATAAATGTCGATATATTCCATTGTCTCTTCCTTTTTGGTAAAAATTTTTTCTAGTAATATATAAAGTATACCTTCCCATATTAAAAGATTCAAAGACTTAATGAATTTAATATACTTGAAAAATCAGACATTCTCTACCATCTACGGATAAGAGTCCTTGTCTCATCATCTCTTATCCGTAAAATAGTAGAATCCGCAAAGATCAAAAACAAGATTTGCGGATAACAGGCTATGACACACTTACGCTTATCCGTAAATCAGCAGAAATCCAAGAGATTATAAACTTCACATCCTCTACTATCTACGGATAAGAGCCTTCGTCTCACTGTCTCTTATCCGTAAATCAGAAGAATCCACAAAGAATAGAAACAAGATTTGCGGATAATAGGCTTTGACACACTTACTCTTATCCGTAAACCATTTGAAAACAAAGGATTTCCTACAATGTTTTATTTGTCCATACCTCGATTAATATAAAAATACCCGCAGCCACCGGTGAAGCCAAAGCCACCTTTGCTGCAGGTATTTTTATTCTAATGATCTCGTTACATCCTGCGTGAAGCAAAGGCCACTCAGACTACTTGATCATTCTGTATGAAAGACAATCTACAGGATATCCTCCGCATTTATATTCACAATATATTTGCTGCAAAATCCTGTCCTTGTCTTATATTGACTTAATAATAGCAAAGCGTCTGTCACAGAAGTGTCACACTAAGATTATAATTTTCGATAAATCACAAAACACCTGCAGCTACGGCATCCTATCCGCCTTAGTTGCAGGTGTTTCTATTCAAAAATTTTTATTCACTCATACAAAACCTTGTTAGCGCCAACCGTCTTCCTTCAAAACTTATAAATATCATGCAAATACTCCCTACTCTTCCAGCATCCCCAGATATCTCTCAATCTGCATAAATACTTCATCCAGGCTGAAATACCCGGCTTTCCTTACAGTGAGCCTGCCTTCAACAAATACAAGGATCGCGGGTGCACTGTAAATGCCATGCTCCTCTGCTATCATCGGGAACTCTTCGATATCAATATACCTACTCTTAACGTTCTTATGATCTGCACTCCACAAGTCTATCCTCTGCTTTATGGACTTACATGGAGCACAGGTCACAGCACCAAATTGAAGTATCATAACAACAGAATCATTTATAAGAGCATCTAAGCTTTCTTCCTTTGATAAGTTTTCCATATATCATCCTATGTAGCTACAACCAATTGTTTTACCAACAATCACCTTGCAACTAATTCCTTTACGCTTCCGCATTTTTCTTGATCACAACTGGCCATACACACATAGCAAATATCAGCATTATGAATCTTGCTATGAAATGGCCCCAGTGGCCGCCGAATGCTGCTACTATTGTAGCAGATGCGAACAGCTCTTTCCATGCCATGGCAATTGCGGCACCTACACATACAAGAAGAGGCAGGTTCTTTGATCCAAACGGTATCTCATAATGAATGTAGTGCCTGTCCACATAGCTTCCGATAAGGAATCCAAGCAGTGCTCCGCAGGCCTTGAAACAGTCATTCATCATCTTGTTAGGATCTACAAGCAGATTGCCTGCAGCATCATAATCCATAGGATAAGGCTTAACCTGGATATAGATAAGAGATGCAAAAACAAATACAATTCCAACGAGTGTCAGAATATCTATCAGCTTGCCATTGCCCTCGACCTTCTTAAATACAAATGTAACAACCCAGATAGTCAATACAGATTCCAAAAAGCCTACGATTACATCCTGCGGTGTATGTACTCCAAGATAATTTCTTGAAAAGCCGGTAAGCGCAATAAGAACCGCACATAAGACCGCCAGCCATCTTCGTTTATCCTTCTGCCATACGAATATAGTTCCATAAATTGTTGTTGCCGTGCGAGTATGTCCACTTGGGAATGAATAACCCGTTGCCGCTGTTTTCGAGTCTCCCGCAGGTTCGATCAGATCAGAACGTATCCACGGGCGGTAAGCGCACACAGTCAGCTTTATGACCCCGTTCACAAGCTCTCCCACCCAATGATTAGTCAGGAATATGTACCCCCACTTCTTATCAACGCCCCAGAACACTATAAATGGGAAAAAAGGTAGTATATCTACCGCGAATTTAGATAGTGCGTTGAAAAACTCATCAAATAATCCGCCTGTTGCATTCCTGATGTCCTGTAACCACAACAAATACTGAATGTCCATTTTACTCAATCTCCCTTATAATATATTTTTGATAAAAAATGCATATAATGATGCAGGTGTCACAATTATCTTTTGACACCTATATCATTATATCATTTATATCAATAGTATATTATCGATAATTACATTTCATGGACACAATTTCTGTTAAACTCGCAAATGCTTCGATTTTTGCTCGTTATAAAAACACTGCTGACGCAGTTCTACAGGTACGTGCATTATAACCCCGCACCCGAAATCAAGATAACCCATCACCTAAAGATGATGGGTTATCTTGATCATTTTATATATCATTCAAACAAGATCATTTTTAATTTTATTCAGCTCATCATTAAGTGCTCGGATATCCAGCCCTTCAGGGGTGTTCCTTCCAAGTATACTCTGAAATGATAATCCAAGAGGGATAATGTCCTTTGTAAGCATAAGATCTGTCAGCTCTGGCAGGTATTTTTTCAGAACAGCTCTTGCTTCTACGTTCTCTATAAGATCGTTGGCAGAATCCTTAATTGAGAAGAAACCTTCTTTCACAAAATCATCTTCGGACAAGAACCAGTTCTTTACTGCCTGGCCAGCGCCGCTATTGGGAAGACGATAGCTTTCATCTTCAGTATCACTTCTTTTGAAAACGCAGCTATCATTGCAGCCTTCGCTACTTACCTCGATCATATTATCGCCATATTGTAATGGAACATTTCTAAAAAGGGCTATACCATTTCCATTATTATTACATTTTCCAAATACCTGTCCATTTACAACAAGTGTAACCTCGTCGCAGTTCGTGTAGATCTTCAGATCAGCTTCATCACTGGTTCTATTGGCAAATCTCTGTGAACAGATATGAACGAACTTTTCACTACTCCACTTTGCTTTATAGTAATAAAAGGCGTCTTTTTTAGTGCTTCTATCGTAGGTCACAAGCCCCTTACCGTTCAGATTTAAGAGGCCGCCGTCTTTTCTCATGTCACTGGAAAAATCGAACATGTTCCATACAAAACTTCCCCATATATAGTCCTTATTTTCAAATATAGGGTAAACCGTCTCATGGTAAAGAGCCTGATATTCTTCAGTATAGTCCTGAACGACCGGATTTTCAGAATGAAGCTTGGTATTACAATCCACGCCGTACTCACTTATACCAATCGGAACCTCAGGTCTTTCACTGTGGAATCTGTCCAGAAATTCGTCATAGTCGTGCATATCGCCGTAATACCAGCCAAAATAAATATTGTAACCGATCATATCAGTTGATGAATTCAGCTCACTCTTAAACTTAACAGTGTAGAGATTAGCCGCAGTTACAAGCCTTGAAGGATCAAGTTCTTTTGCAATATCTCGAAGCTTACCAAGCGCAGCATACATAAAAGGTGCATCCCTGAACATACCAATTTCATTCTGAATTCCCCAGCAGAAAATTGATGGATGATGAATATTCTGAAGAATAAGCTCTTTGAGCTGCTCTTTAGCATTCTCTTTAAGCGCTTCATTATCAGTCATTTTAAGCATTGGGATCTCAGCCCATACAAGATATCCCTTCTTGTCTGCCATATCATAGGCAAATTGAGGATGCTGATAATGGGAAAGCCTTACCGCATTAGCACCAATCTCATCTATAATACTGAAATCTTTTTCAATATTCGATTCAGACAATAAATTGTAAGATTCAGCAAAGTCCTGATGCTTTGCAACGCCATTTATCCTGATATGCTTTTTATTTAGAAAAATACCTTTATCAGAATCTACGCAAACGCTCCTAAATCCAGTAGTAAGCACGACTTCATCAAGCTCTTTTTCATCATTCCAGATGCTGGCCCTGACCTGATAGAGTGCCTGAGATTTTTTTCCATCCCAGAGTTTAACATCTGGAATTCTGATCGATAATTCGTCTTTTTTGTCAAAAAAACTATCAGATACTATATTCCCGGTAGCGTCCTTAACTTCAAGTTTGATCTTGTCAGCTTCATCCATTACAGCATGAATTTCTGCTGTCAAAATACCGTCAGCGCCGTCAACACTTGTTCTTAAGATAACGCCGTCTGTTCCATAGTAAGTAGGATCAAAATAAGTATCTTTTTCTGTGACAAGAAGATTCATTCCTCTATAAAGGCCACCAAAGATTGTAAAATCTCCTGTCAAAGGAGATATCTCATCATCTAACTTATTGGTCAGATAGATATCAATTCTTACATCCTGCCCAAGCATATTCTCGGGAATCCTAGCTCTGAAAGCAGAATATGCGCCTTTGTGCTCGGCAACTTTTGTGCCATTAACAAGAACAACAGCATGCTGATCAGCGCCTGGAATATCAATAAAAGCATGCTTCCAGGATGACTTTGTAGCTATTGTTTTGGTATATAGAGTAAGACCTCTGTATGCCCTTTCCTTATGCCAGGTGTGGGGCAGATCAATATTTTCAAAATCCGATTCGTTTAACGCGCCACAAGGGATATCACTGATATCCCCTGCAAGCTTTTTAAATTTCCAAGTATCGTTTATAGCAATTTTATGCATTCTCTTTCCTCATCTCATAAATCTTATATTCTACTTCTTTCATCTTTTCAGGAGTAAGCTCATAGAATTTCATTGCGATAATATTGAACGCAGCACCGACAAGCTCAAATCCATAATAGAATATAATAGCCATGATCAGCAGGTTGAAGCTGTATGGTGTATCCAGATCCGGAAATGCATCCTTGAATCCGATCATTGCAAATCCAACACCTACAAAGGTAGGACCAAAAGATGAAATCAGCTTATCCATGAATGAGAATACTGTTCCAACCATTCCAGGAATATACTTACCTGTACGGGAAGCTTCATAATCGTTAACATCAGCAATCATAGGTGGTACGATTGAACTTGTTATCATCTGGAAGCCTCCACCTATAACAGTTACCAGGAAAAGAGCTATTGTGAACATTGTAAAACCGCTGAATGCTTCACCATATCCATTTACATAACCCGGAAGGCTAAGAGTTTTAGGATCCATGAAAAGCCAGATAAGGATCGCGATGGTATCAAATATAACTACGCCCCATGATCCAACCTGCATTGCCTTTTTAAGACCAAGCTTTGAACCAATAGCACCAATTCCAAGTGCCATCATTACAAGACCAACAATTGTAGTATAGAGTGTCCAACCACCTGAAAGCTCATAGTTACCTGCCACGATTCCGTACAATACAAGAAGAATTGCACTTGTTTTACATGTATTAGAAAACTGGTCAGTTGCTCTTGCCACAATCATCATCTGAAGGGGTCTATTGTTCTTAAGTACATCTATATAATCTGAAAATTTAACTTTTTCTTTCTTCTTAGGAGTAGCTTCTGAGAAGAAAGGAACATCCTTTGGTGTTATAGAAATATATGCTATAACAATTCCAACTGTTGCAATGAGTGCAACGATAAGCCAATACTCGTGGAACAGCTCAGCACTCCTCATTGATCCATACTTAACTGCAAGACCTGCTACAACCATCTGCATTACTGCTCTCATGATCCTGACAAGAACTGTACCTACAATTGAAAGTATAGGTCTTTGTTTAGGATCATTTGTAAGACATACATTACCAACATGATTTGAGATATTAAGGAATGTATATCCAATGTAATAGATTGCAGTAAAGAAAATAAAGAATAATGGTCTAAAACCGCCCTCTGGCAATCTATCAGTAACATTGAACATAAGAAAACTGTTTATGAAAAGAAGCAGTCCTCCCATGATCAGACAAAGCCTTGTTTTACCAATCTTCTCAGATTCCTTGAACTTATCTACAAAGAATCCTACGATAGGATCTGTTACACCATCCCATAATCTTGTGATGGTAGAAAAACTTGATGCAAGAACAACTGCCATTCCAACATATCCGTTTAAATAGAATGACATTATCATAGTTAATCCCATATAAAGATTAACTGCCATGTTAGCTCCGGAAAATCCTATAATCCTCCAAACAGGAACAAAATGAATTCCGTCTTCTTTCATATACTTCTGGTATTTCGCTTGAATACTATCAGACATTTAAACCTCCTACGATATCCATAACCTAATGGAATTTATTTGAGTAAATTTATTTGATAGCATTAAAATATCATTAAGTGTAAAATGAAAATAGAATATAAATCCTTTAGATAGCAAAATAATACTTTATAGGATGAGCATATGAAAAAATATAATAGTACCCTGGAAAGCAGCGCCAAACTAATTAATGAGCTATATCAGGTAGGTCTCTGCACGGTCAATGACAGAAGCGAGGCTGAAAGCTTCAGTAAAAACAATATGATAAGCAGCATCCAAATGATCTTTTCTGCAGATGCTCTTCTTGCTATGCGCTCAAGTATCGATCATCACATCATTTATACGCTGACAGACCCTTTTTTCCTAACAATCATGATCTTTATGCTCCAGGATAATTTCTACGTCTTTGGCCCGTTCGCTCCTATCCTTCAGTCCAAGCAGCACGCCATCCATATCATAAAAGAATCAGGCGTAACAGGGCTGTCCGTAGATGATTATTTAAGATACAGAGAGCATTTTCCTAATCTAAGTGTAGAATCTGCCCAGCACATCGTAAACAGTTTTATAAAAATATGCGATCCAGATTCTAAAAGTTACAAAATCAGAAAGCAGGAAGATTTTATAATTGAAACTACTGATAACACCTCAGAGACATCCAGAGAAGACCAAATAAATCTCCTGCAGCTTCGATATGCAAATGAACAGGAGTTTATAAACTCTGTCGAAAATGGAGATTCTAACAGCGCGCTCAAATATCTGGATAAAATGCAGCGAGACGTTCAATACATGAAAGAAGTCGGATCAACTATTGAAAATGAAAGAATTGCCTGTGCAATAACAAGGACCACTCTTCGTATGTGCGCTGCCAAAAAAGGGCTACCGGCTTATCTTATAGATCAGCTCTCTGGTCAGAATACACGTGAAGTTTCAAATGAAACACGAATTGATAAAATACTCGCCAGCAAAGAGAAAATGGTTAGAAATTTCTGTAATGCCATTGATCAGTACAACACCAATAAATACAGCGCCATAATTTACAATGCGATCATTTACTTAAACAATAATTTTTCCAAAGAGCTAAACATAGACAATATCTGTGAGGAACTGTCAATTTCAAGAAGTTATCTCATGACACTATTCAAGAAAGAAATCGGAACAACACCTATCAATTATCTAAGGAGCATAAGAATAAAAAAGGCCTGCAATTATCTTACAGGCACTAAAATGAGTATCCAGGAAATCAGTGAAAGCGTAGGAATTCCTGATAGCAATTATTTTGTAAAATGTTTTCGAAAGGAAAAAGGCCAAACACCTTCTGAATACAGAAAAAAACATAGATCTCCTGTTAAAAAACAGTTTTAGGCTTCTACACTTTAATGATCTCGCAACTTCTGTAAACTTAATAAGTGATTCAGCTATTTTCCCAGATCAAAGAATCACTGCCCGCCTAATCCATAATCGATAGGATCAGCAAAAAGATGATAAAAATAATTAAAGAATATCTCGCATTACTCGTCTGATATCCTCTGCATGATGCCCATAGAAAACAATATGATGATTACCACAAGGTTTTTTCAGGATCTCAGAGACATCTTCCTCAAACTTCACAAGAATCTGTGTACGACAAAGATCAGGCTCATCAAGGTTTTTAATGATAGTTCCGTCGCTGACAAAAAAGTTCTTAAGATCAGCGGAAAGCCTGAAAATAGTCACATCTTCCTCGCGAAGATATCCCTTTATAGCAATACCGGTACCGGACTCAAAATGAGTATCAAGCCTAAGGTCATCTGTCATTGCCATAGGAATCGTGCAATGAGCCAAGACCATAGTGTTATCCGAAGGAGATATTCTCGATGGATTAGCCTGGAATGAAGGCTGCCCTGTAAGAAGCTTTACAATGTGCATCGATATAAGTGCTGCTATATCACCCTCACAAGCGGCAGTAATCCCTTCATCGTTAAGAATCGCAAGACCTGCGCAGCCTGTAGTTGCAAGCGGCTTTAAAAGATCAAAACATCTTACAGTAAATCCTGAAAGGCCGTACCTGTCTGCTATTGTCTTGAAGGCTCCAAAAGTCCTGAGAGCCTTGACCTTTTCATCATCATCAAAGACTCCCGGCAGCAGGTCCTTATTGACCATCAGCGCATGATCATATTCTTTTTTTACCTCATCAAGAGAAATGTCCTTAAATGTTATTCCCAGTTTCTTAGTAACTTCCTCGTAAGAAGGGACCGAAGCTATAAGCCAGTCAGATGGCTGTCCCAACACACCAAATACAGTCTCATTAAGACTTTTCTTGAGCTTCTTGGTCATCACAAGCGTTCTGATACGGTCTGCAATATAGTCCACATCTCCGTGAAGGATCTCTCCATTCTTACCCTTTGAGGAAATGAAAGTCATGATCTCCAGGGATGCTGCCAGCGAATTATTAGAACCATTGGTCAGCAGATAATATGGCTCCTTAAGCTTATCCAGATTTTGTAAAAAGAGATTCTCACTACCTCCTGACTGTACAAAAATAAGCTTCAGATCGCAGTCATAGTCGTCAATATCGCTCATTGAAAGCTCACATCCAAGCCTTGCTTCAATGTCCGAAACAAAACCACCTGTTATAGGATTTAACATATCGTTATAATTGAGTCCTGACCTTAATCCTGATATCTTTATGTTCATAATTATCTTTTTCTCTCCGATTTCTTTCTTAATTTCTCATATAACTCAATTCTATATATTAGGTTTCTCGTTTATTATCTCACCGATAACCTTACCAATATTACTGCTTACCTTTCCTTTCAGATTATGAATATCCTGATTAATATTTTTCTCTTGTTCAATTGCAACAAGGACATTATCCGCAAGTTTTCCAATTTCCGGATTCTTTTTAGCATTCATCCCTGTCAGTTCATGAAGGACATAATACGCGTGACTGTACCTGGTTCTATCGTCTGCAGTCAAAAACTCTTCCTCATTACCTTTTATATACTTTTCGTAGCTACCCTCGATATGAAGAATCAGGAACAGTTCAAAATTTGGATTTGTCACCGCCGCAATATCATTTTTTTCAATTACAGCAAGTAGTTCATCATATCCCTGAACCTTTGCTTCAAAGATATCACCATCAAAAACAATGACCATCTTATCTCTATTAACATCAAAACCATTATTCAAATTCTTCTTTTGCTCTTCCGCAAAATCAAAAAGTCTTTTTGCAAATGAAATATTTTTGTCTTCTTCAGTCTTTTCCCACAATCTGATATCTATCAAAGGATGAATTCCAAGTTCTTTTCTTAAGTCAATCAGGTGTTTGAAATAAAAAGTCTCTGTATTGGCACCTTCACAAATAAAAAAATACTTCCTAAATGGTTCAATCTGCTCTTCTTGATCTGAAGGACGCTGGTTCCAGTTCGTATATGTATGTACGGGCATATTTACTATCTCCTCTTCGCTTCGGTCCGTGCTAAACGAACATCCCCAGGTCGTTCAGTGTCCTTCCTGAAAGAAAACTGTCTGAACACAGGAATAGCACCATATCTTCCTTCAAGATAAGCTTTACTAAGCTTCTTGTCATATCTTTCCTTGAATCTGTCCAGAGAATAAATCTTGCTGGCATTGTCAGAATCTCTTTCCACAAACCATATCTCATCTCTACGGAAAAGACTTTGATCCATTATCGTGTCTTCATGAGTCGTAAATACCAGCTGCATTCTTACACCATCATGAGCTTCCATAAAAAGCATCAGAAAATGCTCTGTCAGCTTAGGGTGCAAACTGCGCTCCAATTCATCAACAACAAATACAGTATCAGGTCGTTCAGTAAGGAGCATATCTATCAAATCAAACAATCTCTTTGTACCATCTGATTCCTCGGAAAAGTTAAAATCAAAAACAGATTTGCCATGCCTGAGAACCAGCGTTGAAATCTCAGGTTCTTGCCCATCTTTTATGCGAATATTAAAGAAGCCACCTTCAACCCTCCATGTCATCTGAATGCTTGGAAGATTACTAATCTGAAGCTGAGCTTTCAACTGAGAAAAGATTCCCTGGACAACTTCAGCAGGAATCATCTTGCCCATCTCATCTATAGTAATCTGTCTTGTTTTTATCTCTGTAACACCGGTGTCAAAAGTCTGGATCAGTTTGCTTATGTTTTCTAAAGATTCATCATTATAATATGCTTCAGTATTTGAAATACCAATGTTTGGATTGATGACGATTATATTATTCATGATCCAGCCGAATGCTTCTACGAAAAAAATCAGTTTAGACTTCTCAGGATACTTCTTTCCTCGATTCATTTCAGTCAGAAATAACTGCGTATCCTGACCCGCAAAATCTTCTGAATAAACACTAAATCTTCCCTTCTCTGCTGTAGATAATTTTACCGTATCACCCAAAATAGGAGCATTATTACCTTCTCTTAAAAAGAGTTGATGAGCACTGCCATCCTGCATCAGTTCATATAGCCACTCCTCAGTAATCTTTCTTTGGCTCAGTATTGCAGAAAATCCATAAGCGTAAAAAGTATCTCCCGCCGTAAACTGAATCTCAAATACACTTTCGCGGTTTTTATTCTCCTGTCGATTTCTGCAAAAATCATTTGCAGATCCAACCGGTATTCCTTCCATCAAAGCAGCTTTAATAAAAGCAAATACCGCAACTAGATTAGATTTACCAGAAGCATTCGCACCATAGACAATTGCATTTTTCAAAATTTGCGTCTGCTTAATTTTTACACGATGGCTCTTATTTCCCTGCATCTTACTGGAAGAAATCATTGATAATTCTTCCTTTTGATCAAACGATTTATAGTTTTCTACAGATAATTTGACTAACATAATAAGCGCCTCCTTCCAGGATGTTCTTTAATTATAATATTTCCAAAGAGGAAATACAATATTTTAAATGCGTATATAGAGATTTTTTCGCTTTTTGACGATGTAAAACAATCAAATATGTCATTTGACCAAGTTATTTACCCTTCCATAGCATTAAAATCCCAGCCTCACATCCGTGATAAGGACTTAAGTTGGGATTTTATAATTCATTATAATTCTTATTCAGTTATAAAGAAGAATCTGCGAACAGCTTCTGTACTACTTACGTTAGTTATAGCATTTTCAGGTCTGCTTATATTTACATACTTATAAGAATTGGATACCTTATGGCTTGTGTCTACTCCATGCTTGCAGGGATCTCCAAGATGATTTGGAATGTCAGTTATGCCATAATACTGCCCCGATTGATATTCAATACTGGAAAGATCATATATGATATTATCACTTGATACATCAACATTATCAAATTCGTCGTAGTAACCATAAATGCGAATCTCTGCATTTGCTTCCGGATCTTTAACTATAATCCATCTATCATACTCGCAAAAAGCATCAACTTCATAGGTATATTCATATCCCAGACTATCTAATATATCCTCAACTTCCTTGAAATAATGCAGGCAATCGCCTTTATCAAATGAATCGATAATTGCTGCAACTTTCATATATACTTCTTCGAAAGCTTTTGTTGGCCTTATACCAAGAACTCCTGTTGGATAGTTACAATTTGAAACATGTGCCTTAACGGCTGAAGATTTATTTATATTTGAATTTTGATATACAGTTTTAAATCCTTTATTATTTGCTGATTGTACCTGTGATGCGCATTCAACAATAGCTGCTGCACCATATAACAATGTTGAAAAAATTTTTTTCATACCATATTCCTTTTTACAAATTTTTTATCATAACCTCTTACCGAAGCATGGAAGTTCCATTGCTTTACCAAAAACAGTTCCTCCCTCCCCACAATTAACTGGAACTATCCAAAAGCAAAAGGCAATAATCATGATCTGGACATACTATTAGCCATAGTTGCCTTAAAATATTTACTAAAAATATATATATCTGGAGAAATACCCTGAGACGGATTAAAAAACTAGACTAAGATATAGAATAAGACAAGAAAAGTCTTATCAAAAATTATGCAAAAATCCTATAGTATTGTAGCCAATATAACTACGCAATATACTCCCCAATTAATGATAACAGATCATCTGCAGCTAATATTACGCTGCCTTACCTTCATAAAACATTAAACAATATTTTCCCCAATTTGATCATTCAGAATGAATAATCACAACAATGATTTGTTGTAAAAAGAATATATCAGATAAAAATTTACAAGTAAATGATTATTTTATAATTCGCAAATAAACAAAATAACGTTCCATAAGTTTGTCAGTAATATATGTTAGATAATTATTCCTGTGCAAAAAATGACCGTGAAGTAATTCACGGTCATTTACTTAAATCACTTAAACAACTGCGGCTCAGTTTGTTTTAAAATATCAACTAGTACCTTGTAATCGAGATACTGTATGTCCTCTTTTCCTTCATGGATCTTATTAGAAAGCTTGCTTGAGTAATATACCGCCATAGCATCTTCTAAAGATAATCCATTCTGCTCTGCCAGATATGAAATAATTCTCTCTTCCAGGTTTTCCTGATAAACCTGTTCCAAAGCTTTATCGTCCATACTCATACCTCATAAAAAGAAACATATGTAATTTTTCAGCCTGTTCCTTGACAGTCGTTACGTAAAATCCTTTGCCAAAGTCCAACGGTCTGTATGAATGCAAAACATCCGGCGTCTTAACAATCTCCACAGATCCATGATAAACTCTCATATCTTGATCCCCCTAACCCCCAAGTATTCTACAATGTCATCAATAATATAATTTGTACTCTGAGTGTGAAGTATATCAAAATGAGGAACAAGATATTTATTAATACAATCTGCTTTTGTAAGTAATGCATATACTTCAGAGGGAAACTTCCCCCACTTATTGGCACATGCATGAATCATATAAATTACAAATGAAAAAGATTCCTTATCCATAGTCTATCCTCATAAAATATATTTATAACCCAATTATACAATAATTAACTTAAAAGAACATCTCATGATCTGTGTTCTGTTTTTATGAACATATTACTTTGGGAAAAGAACAGCATTCCTGATCCCACTTTTGCATAGCCTCTATGATAATTGGATCAGAAATTATGAGCTCTCCAGACTCATTATCATATGTATAGAAATATTCTTTTGCGTATACATTTTGCCAGTACTGACGCTTTTCTTCGCTCTTATTTTTATGATACATGTTAATAATGAAAACGCCTGCTATGGCGGCAACAAGAAGAACTAACAAAACCAAAACCGCTATATTTTTTAGCTTTACCTTATTCTTCATTTTCACTGTTTTGCTCCCCCTCGAAACATAAAAGTTTCATTTATAGAACAATTTTAGAAAAAAACGGCTTGCAACACAAGTGTGACTGCAAGCCGCTATAAATACTCTTTTTAAGATGTCCGCCATCTCTGGCATTACATGATCATCCTCAGTAAACAGACCATATTTACTTACCAAATCCTATAATTCCCTGACAGTGCCAGCAGTGCAAATAGATACAGGCAATTATCATAGTATCTTCTCTCGCCCTTTCTAAGTGGCTGATTCCAGAACCAGTTAACCCACTTGGCAGCTACACTAAAGTCGCTGTCCGGAGCATCGCTGTAAGGAACTGACAGAGCGCTTTGAGCAATAGTAGCTACCAGTCCTACAGGATGAAGTACAGGCCTCTCAAGAGGAGTACCATCCACTTTGTATGCGCATCTTACAGCTTCAAGGTCTGTGCCAAAGAACTTCATAGCCTTAATAGGCAGGCAAAGCTGCCCTTCATCTGTTCCGAACCACTCTGCATCAAGGCCTATATTGGCAGCAGTCCTGTAGGCATCGCTGAAGAAGTCACCAAATTGTCCCCAAGGAAGCTTCTCATCCATTGGAGTGCCGTCGAAGTTAGCATATTCAGCATTAAGACCAGTCTCCGGATGGCAGGCTGTTACAAGGTATTTCCTGCTGACTGTTGCAGCCTTTTTAAAGAATTCTCTGTCCTCTTCATATGCC
>NZ_JAILQF010000067.1 GCF_024699075.1 Butyrivibrio sp. | reverse complement strand
GCGTCCAGCTTCTCACATACATCGTAGAATTCATCTACAGTTTTTGGAATCTCAGTAACTCCCGCTGCAGCAAAAGCCGCCTTGTTATATACCATTCCGCAGTAAGAAACTGTAAGAGGAAGGACATAGAGATTTCCGTCGGTTCCTCTTCCGTTCTCGTAAAATAGAATATCATCCGCAGTAAAATCAAGATCATCGATAGGCAGGAAATAGTCCTTGTAGGTATCCTGATTGATAGGATCCACCACATAGAAAAGATCCGGAGCTTCGCCTCCCGCGATTCTTGTAGGGATCACATCGTCATATTCCTTAATTGTCTCAAACTCAACAGTGGTGCCCGGGTGAAGGTCCATAAATTCCTGGGCATACTCAGAAAGTCTCTCCTCTAAATCTGTACGGTTGCTGGCAACACTGATCTTGCCCGACAGAGTCTCCTCTTTTTGTTCCGTTTCCGCCATGTCCCCGGATGTTTCACTTACCGTGTCACTGGCAGATGAAACCTCTGCGCCTTCAGTACTCTGACCGCAGCCGGTTATAGTTCCCGCTGTCAAAACCAAAGACAGCAGTAATGCAATATGTTTCTTGTTCATTTATCGTTCCTCCCATATACGAACAAATAGTTTATTTTTTATATCAAAGCTGCAGCAAATGATCTTACTATAGTTACCTTGCGTTCCTTGCAAGGAAAAGAGCTCCCTTTATTCCCTGCTCTCCGTCAAGAAGCGCAGGAACAATATAATTATCCATATCTCGAAGTTCCGCCGTATCAAGATATCCGTTCAGGTATTCACAGGTCTTTTTGCGGATCATGGGAAAGAGCTTCCGGACATTCATAACTCCACCTCCCAGGATTATCCGCTTTGGCGAATAACAGCAGATATACTGCATAAGCGCCTTGCTTATGTAATCTGCTTCCAGTTCCCATACCTCATCCCTGTCTGTAAGTTCAAAGGCCTCTCTGCCATAGCGGATCTTTAGTGCCGGCCCTGAGGCCAGCCCCTCAAAACAGTTCTTGTGATAAGGGCAGCTTCCCAAAGTCTCATCGCCCTCCCTGACAGGAAGAAGGATGTGTCCCGCCTCCGGGTGAAGCATTCCGTGAAGAAGATTTCCTTCGCAGTAAACTCCCACTCCGATCCCGGTGCCTATGGTTATGTAAATAACATCCTCAAGGCCTTTTCCGCTTCCGTAGATGACTTCTCCAAGGCAGGCTGCATTGACATCAGTATCCACCGCCACGGGAATGCCTGCTTTTTCAAAGGCTTCCTTCCAGGAGAATCCCACCCATGGAAGCTTTGGGCTTTTCCCTATCCTTCCATAGTCCTTGCCGCTTTTATCAAGGCAGACCGGTCCAAAGGCTCCTATACCTATGGCTTCTATATCGTTTCCCTCAAAGAATTCCAGTATCTTCGGGATCGTATCCGAAGGTGTTTCCGTGGGTATCCTGGCAGTCTTTAAAATCTGTCCGTTGTCATCGCCCAGCGCAACCACCATCTTTGTTCCGCCGGCTTCAATCGCTCCATACATTGTTTTGTCCTCCGTCTGTAAGATGAGTATATCAACCTGATACCATCAAAAAAATAGCAGTACTTTTGATTCCCATACATTTTTTTGGGAATTCAAAAGTACTGTATATATCAATAGACCAGGTTTCGATATTCTTTGGGAGAAATCCCCCATTTCTTTTTAAAGGCCCTTCCAAAGGACACTGCATCCTCATAGCCCACAAGCTGACCTATCTCGTAGATCCTGATCTTAGGGTCCTTAAGCAGCTCTTTTGCCTTGTCCATCCTGACATTTAGCAGATACTCGGAAAAGTTCATTCCGGTCTCAGTCTTAAAAAGATTGCTGAAATAGGAGGCATTAAGCTCCACATACTCCGCTATCTCTGTAAGGGTAAAGGGTTCTGAATAGTGCAGAGCGATGTAGTCCTTGGCCATCTCGATGCGGCGCTCGCTCTTTTGCTCCTTCTCCTTCATCATAGCTTCAATGGCATTCTTCAAAAGAGAACTCATAAAGGTCTTAAGCTCTCTGTAGGTATTAAGGTGGTCTATACAAAAAACTGTCTCAGGTTCATTGGCAGATATATAGCTTCCAAGGGATGACGCATTGGCACAGACAGCGTCCAAAAGCCCGTGAATATACTGCCTGAACAGATCCTCGCTGCAGTAGCTAAGATCCACAAATACTCTGTCCATGACCTGCTTCGCTCCCATATAATCACATAAAGTCACATGATGGGAGAGCTCCGCCGCTGCAGGATTTATATCATACTGAAGCTCCAGGGTCTTATCTTCCACTTCCAAAGCTCTGATAAAATGATGCTGTCCGAGATAGAACCGCCCCATTACAGCCTTTTTGGCCTCATCAAACAGCTTCGGGATATCTTCACTTATTTCGGAAATACTGCTGATACCTATTGTGACAGATCTTTCTTTGCCCCCATCGGGATTAAGCTTTTCAAACATATCCCCGGCAAAAGAATCTGCGCTATCCCCGGACGCAGCAAAAGCAAGAACAAGGATCTCTTTTCCCAAAATGCAGCTGATAAATTCAATGTCTTCAGTGCCAGGTGCTATTAAAGTCAGTTCTTCATAGCAGTCCATCAGAGCCTTTGTATATTGTGATTCCTGAGAAAACTGACGGTAATACTGATCTACCACTATCCTTAGGGCCAGGAAGCAGCCGGCTCCTGTATTTATCCCAAGATCCTTAAGTCTTTCCAGATGACCTGCTACCTCCTCTGCTTTGCAGGAAGAGAGCCTTCTTAAAATCTCTGTTGCTATAAACTCGGTATTATCGGCTTTCCTCAGCCTTGTTTTTTCTTCGTCGGATATCTGCAGTTCGACCTTCTCGATAAGAGCTATGAGCTCATCCTTCTTAAAGGGTTTTAATATATAATCACAGGCGCCGTTCATGAAAGCGCTGCGGACATATTCAAAATCGTTGTAGCCGCTGAGCATAATGACCTTGGGGCTTTCAGAGTTCTTTTCCCTGAGGGTCTTCGTAAGCTTAAGTCCGTCCATGATAGGCATTCTTACATCACAGATGATAAGGTCCACGTCTCCGTGACTGTCAAGATAGTCCAGCGCCATAGCCCCATCTGAAAATTCGCCGCACACCTTCCAGTCTCTGCCGGCTTTCTCTATAAGTTTTTGCATTCCCATTCTGATGACTTCATCGTCATCCACAAGTAGAATGTTCATCAAATATCACCGCCCGGTCACTTGATTAAAAAAATACTTATTTGTACAATTAGCATTATTATAAACGAAAAATCCCATGTTGGAAAAACCAAAGCCATGAAAAAGATGATCGCCAATTTTAAAAACCTGTCAATAGTAGTCAAATTCACTCTTATAATCGTGCTGGCTTTTATTTTGCTTTCAGGGTCTATCCTTATCTCTGCAAGGCTCTATGAAAAAGAAAGGCTGGCTACCTATTACGGAGTTCATTCCAGCAACAACCGGCAGCTTCTGGACAAGATTGACAGCTATATCGCCGACATTTCCAATGTCACCAAGATCCCTCTTACCTACAAGATCAATGACAGTACCTACATGTCCCTTCTGTCGGATTTTAACGATACAGGCTTTAGCAGCTATGAATTTCAGCGTCAGAACGAGCAGATCTTTGAACAGATCATGACCTACAAGGACGAGGTTAATTCCTGCTATATCTTCAACACTAAAGGTGAAGCGGATTATAAGGTAAAATATGCCATCTACTCTCCCTTTGACCCCACTGACACCTACTGGTTTAAAGAGGCAATTTATAGTTTTGGAAAACCTGTTCTTGTGAGAACCTACGAGCTTCCGGAGATAGTAAACAAAAACCTTCGCCCTGTGTATGTTTTTGGCATAGCAAGGGGAATCGTTCAGCTAAAATCAGGAAGTGTTATAGGTATTCTTCTTGTAAACACAGAGGTCAGATATCTGGAAAAACTATGCGATGAAGTAAGCCTTGGAGCCAATCAGAGGATACTTATCATGAACGGCTCACACTGCATCTATGACACAAAGGGGGAGTTTACCTCCATGTCCATCCCTTCAGACAATGACATCATGTCCATTCCGGAGCAGACAAAAGACAGCTTTTTCAAGTGCAATATAGATCACAGATCGTCCTATGCCACCAGTTTTTTTTCAGATAACTATGGACTTCGTGTCATAAGCATCGCTCCCTCCGATGACCTTCTTGGAGGACTCACAAGGATTCAGTTCACAAACTTCATACAGCTGATACTGATAATCTTTGCAATTCTTCTGATCACACTTTTTGCCTTGAGACGTGTGGTATCTCCTCTTACTCTTTTAAGCTCTATGATGAAAATGGCTGAGGACGGAGACTTTACAAACCATGTGAAATTTGAGTCTCTGGATGAAGTGGGAAAACTTGCAGAGTCTTACAACTCCCTGATCGACAGGATCAACTCCCTGATAAAGGAAGTCTATCTGGAAAAGATCAACGCCAACGAACTGGAGCTTCAGATGCTTCAGTCCCAGATCAATCCTCACTTCCTATACAACACCCTGGAATCGATCTCCATGATGGCCACCATCAACGATGACGATGTCACCTCAGATATGGCCGCTTCCCTTGGATCCATCCTTCGCTACAGCATAAGCGATCTCAATGCTCCTGTGAGCCTTCTGGATGAAATAGGTCATGTAAAAGAATATGTGGCACTTCTTGAATATCGCTTCAAAAATCAGTACCGCCTGGAGATTGATGTACCCACTGCCCTTTATTCAACCCAGATGCCAAAGCTCATTCTTCAGCCTGTGGTGGAAAATGCCATATATCACGGTATGCGCACCATAAGGACCGGCGGTGTCATAAAGGTTACCGCCTTCAAGGCTTCCCGCGGACTTTTTGAGATCAGGGTTTCTGATAACGGAAGCGGCATCCCCGAAGATGATCTTAAGCTTCTCAACGACTATATCAACGAAAAAAATGATAGCTACGACAGTATAGGTCTTCGAAACGTAAACAGAAGAATCCGTCTCTTTTGCAGGGAAGAGAAAGATTCTTCTGATGTTGGCGTTATTGTTGAATGCGGCGAAAACGGCGGAACCCTTGTCCGCATACTTATAAGGGATATGTCTTAAGAATATTTTACCTTGCCCTTAAGACGTCACTTTTCTTTCATCATACGCACACCTACTCCATCACATAAATGCTTGTCACCATTATGGTACATCCGCATGGATGCTGAATTTATAGAATAATCATATACAGGATACTCGTCAAAACAGTATGTGCCAACTTTCCTATTCTCTACAATCTTCTGATCAGGCTGAGAATCACTTAGAAGTACCAGGTCTTCTGACGGCCACTTCTGTATGGAAGAATTCGTAGACTGCCAAAGCTTCTTTTTCCCTAAGTTCAGGAACCTTTAGCAGCTCTTCCACAGAAGCTTCTTTTATATCCTTAATAGACTCAAAGTCTCTCATCAAGGCCTTTCTTCTTGCTGCTCCGATTCCAGGAATGTCATCAAGAACTGACCTTACCTGAGCCTTACTACGAAGTGATCTGTGATATTCGATCGCAAATCTGTGGGCTTCGTCCTGTATTCTTGTTATTAGTTTAAAGCCTTCGCTGTGTCTGTCTATAGGAAGTTCTTCATTGTTAAAATAAAGACCTCGTGTTCTGTGATTATCATCCTTGACCATTCCGCATACAGGAATATTTATACCAAGTTCATCCAGAACCTGAAGGCAGATGTTGACCTGGCCTCTTCCACCATCCATCAGAATAAGGTCTGGGAACCTTGTGAAGCTTCCATACTGTGCATCTATATCTCTAAGTTCCATGTCATGCCGTTCTTCAAGGCCATGCATAAGCCTTCTTGTAAGAACTTCATGCATGCAGGCATAATCGTTGGGGCCTTCTACTGACTTTATCCTGAACTTTCTGTAGTCGCTCTTTTTGGGTTTACCCTTTTCAAATACCACCATGGAACCAACATTGGCAAATCCGCTTATATTAGAAATATCATAGGCTTCCATCCTGACAAGATTCTTCATTCCAAGGATCTGTTCGATTTCCTTAACAGCTCCAATGGTCCTTCCTTCTTCACGCTTTATACGTTCTCTGTCCTTGGAAAGAACAAGCGCTGCATTTTCAGAAGCAAGCTCCATGAGCTTTTCTTTCTGACCTCTTTCAGGAACAGTTATATACATACGGCTTCCTTTTCTTCCGGACAACCATTTTTCTATTATCTCCTGATCTTCGATCCTGACAGGCAGCATAAGCTCCCTTGGAACAAAAGGAGTTCCGGAATAGAACTGCTTAACAAAATCAAGAACAATCTCTTCCTGAGGATTACCACCAACATGAGTCATATAGAAATGTTCACGTCCTATAAGCCTTCCGTCACGAACGAAGAACACCTGAATAACAGCATCATTTTCATCAGAAGCAATCGCGATGATATCCTTATCCTCCATGGATGAATCCGTCATCTTCTGCTTCTGGGCTACGCTTCTTACATCATTCAGAAGGTCTCTGTAGCGAGCTGCATTCTCAAAATCCATTTCCTCTGAAGCCTTATACATCTTGTCTTCAAGGTCTTTTAAAATAACATTGTAATTACCGGATAGAAAGTCCAGCGCCTTATCAATATGCTCTTTATATTCTTCCTGACTTACTTTTCCCGTACACGGGCCGCAGCACCTTCCCATATGGAAATTAAGGCATGGTCTTTGCTGGCCTATATCTTTGGGAAGAGACCTGTTACAGGTCCTAAGTCCGTATATCTTGTTGATAAGATCTATAGTAGTCTTAACTGCCTGAGCGCTTGTGAAGGGTCCGAAGTATCTCGCCTTATCTTTTCTCATAAGTCTTGAAAAAAGAATCCTGGGGTACTCTTCCTGGACCGTAACCTTTATATAAGGATAAGTCTTGTCATCTTTTAAAAGGGTATTGTAGCGGGGCCTGTTTTCCTTAATAAGATTATTCTCAAGTACAAGGGCTTCAAGCTCTGAATCCGTAACGATATATTCAAACCTGGCGATCTTGGATACCATCTGATCTATCTGAGGGCCGCGTCCTACTATCTTCCTGAAATATGACTGCACACGCTTATGAAGGTCAATAGCCTTACCAACATACATGATGACATCGTCTGCATCATGCATTATATAAACGCCGGGATTATGGGGCAGTTTTTTTAATTCTTCTTTGACATCAAATCTGCTTTCTTCCATATATTACCTCATGCCTCACATATTACCTATATGCAGAGGCTGATGAACACGTAAGCTTACTTCTTAATACAATAAGTGCACCTACACCACTAATTATCTTTCAAACTGTAATGCAGATGCACTATTTATCTTCGGTGCTTTTATT
>NZ_JAILQF010000065.1 GCF_024699075.1 Butyrivibrio sp. | reverse complement strand
GATCTTGAGGAATCGTCTGTTTTACGGATAAGCTATATCATTTCAAATCCTCTTATCCGTAAGTCTATTTATATTTGAGGCGAGAAGGCTATTGCCTACGGATAAACTCTAGCACAGCAAAGCACCTTATCCGCAAATCTTCATTCACAGCACTTCGGAATCGTCTGTTTTACGGATAAGCCATCTCTTTTCAATACCGCTTATCCGTAACCCCATGTATATTTGAGTTGAACAAAGCTCATGCCTGCGGATAAACCCTAGCCCTACAAAGCCCCTTATCCGCAAATCCTCACACCACTTTAGACAGGAATTCTCTTAGTCTTACGCATTTAGGATTTCCAAATATTTCTTCAGGGCTTCCTTCTTCTTTGATTCCCTGTTCGTCGAAGAACATGACTCTGTCTGCGACCTCTCTGGCAAATCCCATTTCGTGAGTTACTACGACCATGGTCATTCCCTCATCAGCCAGCTCTTTCATAAGGTTTAAAACTTCCCCTACCATCTCAGGATCCAAAGCACTGGTTGGCTCGTCAAACAGGATCACTTCAGGGTTCATGGCCATGGCTCTTGCGATTGCAACTCTCTGCTTCTGTCCACCAGAAAGATTATCAGGATACATCAGGGCTTTGTCCAAAAGGCCGACTCTATCAAGAAGTTCATCTGCCTTTTTATTGGCTTCTTCTGCGCTCATAAGCTTGAGCCTTACAGGAGCAAAAGTGATATTTTCCCTGATAGTCATATGTGGGAAGAGGTTAAAGTGCTGGAACACCATTACATTCTTTCTTCTTATAAGGTCAATATCTGTCTTCTTGTCAGTAAGATCCATTCCGTCAAAAAACACTTTGCCTGAAGTTACCTTTTCAAGCTGGTTCAAGGTTCTGATGAAAGTGGATTTGCCGCAGCCCGATGGCCCTATGATGGCTATTACTTCGCCCTTTTTGATCTCCATATTTACGCCGTTTAGTACCACATTGTCGCCGTATGATTTTACCAGATTCTCTACTTTAATAAGTGTATTATTCTTCATGTTTTCTAAGTCCCCTTTCCATTTTGCCTGTAAGCTTTGTAAGTATCTGTACTATGACAAGATATATGATCGCTACTGCTATAAGCGGCATAAATGCATCATATGTGATGCTGCGGATGATATCGCCGCCTCGTGTCAGATCAGTAAGACCTATATAACCACAGATTGAAGTCTCCTTGATAAGAGCTATGAATTCGTTGACAAGAGCTGGAAGCGTATTCTTAACAGCCTGAGGTATTATGATATAAAAAATAGTAGTTACATAATTAAGTCCAAGTGATCTGCCTGCTTCCATCTGTCCGCCATCAACTGACATTATTCCAGCTCTTATAGTCTCAGCCATATATGCTCCTGAGTTAATGCCAAAAGCTATGATAGCTACAAGAATCTTATTTATACTAATTGAATTAAAAACTACATAATAGATAATAAGGAGCTGGATCATCATAGGGGTCCCCCTGAAGATTGTCAGATACAGTCTGCATATGCAGTCCAGTATTCCCAGCTTTCCAGTTGTCTCATAAGTACTGCGGATAATAGCAACTATAAATCCCAAAATAAGTCCTATAATGATCGCGCATACTGCTATGATCAGTGTATTAACAAGACCATTAGCTATATACTTCCATCTGCTGTCTGTTATAAAATTCCTCTTGATGTTATCTACAAGTCCAATAGATGACTGTGATTCTGTTCCGTTATTGACTATGATAACCTGTGTTGAAGTCGTATATGGATCAGAGAAGTTGATTGACTTAAGTCTTTCCTCTGTCATAGTCATTCCGGCTATTCCGACATCCGCTTTTCCCGTATTGACTGCATTAATGATCGAATCGAATTCCATGTCATTGATCTCGGTCTTCATACCCAGCTTGTCTCCAATAGCTGTTATTATCTCGATATCAATACCTACGATTGTTCCTTCGTTGTAATACTCATATGGAGGAAAAGTTGCATTGGTTGCTACTACAAGGGTTCCGTTATCATAGGTTGTGCCCTCAGGTGTTACATACGGGCATGTTCCCTTGGTATCATCACCTATATAGTTGTCCTTGATCATATCAAGAGTTCCATCAGCTTCGAGTTCTGCAAGAGCTTCATTTACCTGACCAAGGAGTTCGTCATTACCTTTGGCGATACATATCGCATACTCTTCTATTGCAAAGGCTTCATCCAGGATTTCCAGAGAATCATCATCTTTGGTAAAAGCAATTGCGGGCTGCTCATCAACTATTACGCAGTTGACCTTATCCTGCTTAAGGGCCTGCACTGCATCTGCTGTCTTGTTGTACCTTTCAACAGTTGTTCCTGCTTCATCTCCTTCGTAGTCAGACGCATATATATCACCAACAGTTCCAAGCTGAACAGCAATTTTAGCGCCCTCAAGGTCATCTATAGATGATATGGTCTTAGTATTTGCCTCCTCATCATTTTGAGAATTTCCGCATCCTGATAGTACTGACACCGCAAGAAGCGCTGTTGTTATTAGTAGTCGTAGTCTTTTTTTCATAAATAATCCTCCATATAAATAGGAGCCCATAGCCATATGCTATAAGCTCCTTTGCTTTAAATTTATAATTTATCCTGCATAGTGCAGGATTCTTGCACGCCTTTTTATTTTGTCATACAAGAAGTCATCCTATCATTTGTGTGAAAAGAGGCAGAGTCACAAGCATCACCAAAGTAGTCTGCATGACAGTTGATGTTGCAAGCTCAGGTTCTACCCTGTACTTCTCCGCCATTATTATATTAAGCGATCCCGATGGCATGGCACTTAGTATTACCATCGTAGCTGTGATCTCCATATTTGCGCCTATAAGCCTCATGACACCAAGGACTATCATAGGGATTATCAGCATCTTCATGATGCTAAGCATGAATGCTCTTTTATTAACAAACAGCTCTTTGTAATTCATACATGAAATCTGAGCACCTATTATCAGCATAGATACCGGCATCATCGCATTTCCAAGAAGATCCAGAGATTCAGTTATGACTCCCGGGAATCTGTATGGGATCATATACAGGATAATAGTTGTAATGGCGACTATAGATAATGGATCTTTTAGTAAATGAGTTATCTTAAAATCTGACTTTCTCTCATGTACAGCATCCTGCAGCATATACATTCCGATAGAGAAGTAGACAAGATCAAATACGCAGTTGAAAACTACCGCATACAATACTCCAACATCTCCTGCTATCTCAGAAAGTACAGGTATCCCGAGAAATGCAGTATTAGCAAATGTCACAAGCAGGATTTCTATTGCCATCCTGCGCTTATCCCTGCCAAGGAGCTTAAGTATCCATATCCCGCTCCCAAACATTATTATGTAGTAGATCAGGGCAAGAAATAGTATTTCAACCGCTCCGCCAGCATTTACAATTGAGAATTCCTGCTGACTTGATGCGATCATACTAACAGGTAAAAGGATCCTTACAAGTACATCAGATAACTTATCTCTTGAATCCTTATCTATAATCCCTGCCCTTGCACCGGCATAGCCAATAGCTATTAGAATTCCAATCTTGATAGTAAGGTTTACAGATACTGGCATCACTTACACTCCCTGACTATCTCTGCTGCCATATCCTGCTTTCCTTTAAGGCAGTAACCAAGATTCTCTCCGCTTATCTTTTGCAGAGCCTTTATGGAATCATCGCTATAAAAAGCGCTGTGAGGCGTCATTATCACATTTGTAAGTCCCAGCAGCCTGCACTCATCAAGGCAAGGCTCTTCAGCTTCAAGTACGTCAAGACCTGCTGCCCTTATCTGACCTTCCATAAGTGCTTCATATAAGTCCTCTTCACATACCGATGCACCTCGCCCTACATTTATAAACATTGGTTTCCTTGCCATTTTAGAAAACGCTTCTTTGGCAAAAAAATGTCTGTTATCTTCTGTAAGATTCATGTGATTTGAAATTATATCTGCTCTTTTAAATGCTTCATCTGCAGTTACGATCTCTACATTGTTGGCTTTTGCACTAAGTACATCTGCATATGGGTCAACAGCTATGACTTTCATATTGTATCCTGCAGCTATCTGGGCCACCCTTCTTCCTATACGTCCGTAGCCAAATATTGCAAGTGTCTGATTACTAAGAGTTCTACCACCTGATATGTTGTGATATTTCCAGTTTTTTTCCACTTCTATATCTTTTGTATAGAATTTAAGGTTTCTGTTTAGTGCATTTATAAGCGCAAATGTATGCTCTGCGACCTCTTCTGTGCAATATTCTGCGATATGACATACCTTTATTCCATGCCTGTTTGCAGCTTCGCAGTCAATGTTACCATAACCAACTCCGCTTACAGATATGTATTTAAGACTATCAGCTTTGTCTAATATCTTTTCTCCAATTTCAAGAAAACCTGTAATAAGACCCGCAGCTCCTTGGAGCTCTTGTATCAGCTGATCGTCATCTTCATATGCACATACTTTTATTTCATAAGCATTGTATTCATCTGAAAGTGTATTTTTAAGCGCTTCGAAGGTTATATCATAGCTCTCTTCCAAAGCACTCTGATAATCACATATAAGAATTTTGTTCATAATGTTCCTCTTTGGTAAGACTCAGATCAAATAACCTTCTTGATCCCGGATTTATCGTTTTCTCTTGCTTCTTCCAGGATTTCTTTTATCGCAATAAGAACCACCATCATTTCGTATTCAGTTCCTATTGTGATCCTGAGATGATCCTTTAATCTCTCGTCGGCAAAGTGTCTTGTGAGGATTCCTTCCTCTTTTAACTTGTCACATAAAATCTTGGAATCTATAGCGTCTGATTTACAGAATACAAAGTTAGCCTTTGAAGGGATTACCTCAAATCCCAGCTTTTCAAGCTCAGCCTTGAAATTCTCTCTGTTTTCAATTGTTGATTTTACGCATTTGTCAAAATAATATGTATCCTTAACTGCAGCAATTCCGGCAGCCATAGTAAGAGAATTCATATTGAAAGGGTTAAATGAGAACTTGATGCTGTTAAGATCTGCTACGATCTCCTTGGATGCAACAGCAAATCCTACATGCATTCCGGCCATATTACGGGATTTTGAAAATGTTCTTACTACTACAAGATTAGGATATCTCTCTACAAGAGGAAGACAGGTCTCTCCTGAATAATCAACATATGCTTCATCTATGATGACCATTCTCTCAGGGTTCTTTGCAACAAGTCTCTCAATATCATCTACAGATACAGAAAGGCCTGTAGGATTATTGGGATTAGCCATTACTATATCGCCCTTAAGATCCATGTAGTCATCAATGTTAACTGAAAGGTCTTCTCTTACAGGTATCTCTTCCATATCAAGACCGTAAGTCTTGGCATATGTTCTATAGAATCCATAAGTAATATCCGGGAAGTAGATCTTCATACCTCTTCTGAAAAAAGACATAAGTATAAAGCTAAGCACTTCATCAGCACCGTTACCTACAAATACTTCATCTTCTGTCAATCCATATACATCTGCTATAGCTCTTCTAAAGTCTCTGCAATGGGGATCAGCATAGAATCCCATATTCCAGATCTCCTTTTTGGAAAGTGCTTCAAACACCTTGGGTGACGGCGGCATTGATGTTTCATTGGCATTAAGCTTTATATACAGCTTGTCCTTTGGCTGCTCGCCTGGTACGTATGGCTCCATCTCTTTATACTCATCTACTAAAAATATACTCATCTTTTTCTATCTCCTGTATTTAATATCTTTCAAATTATGTTTAATGTCGCTTCCTTTTAATATCTTTCAAGTGGGAAGGTCATGCAGTGTGGACCGCCGCCTGCCTTTAATATCTCTGTTATATCTAGTTCGACTACCTTCATTCCGCGCTTTGCAAGCTCTTCATTAACTCTCTCGTTGCGCTTTAGAGACATTACCTTCTTATCTCCAAGCGCCTGAAGATTACAGCCATGAAGGAAGATACTCTCCTCCGGAACTTCAATGATCTCTATATCTCTTTGTGAAAGAAGCTTTCTGAAATCCTCCGGAAGTCCTTCCTTGTATGAAACTGCCAGGTGCTCATCTACAAGATTGAAGCACATATCAAGGTGAAGATATCTTGGATCAAGATGCACACCTGTTACTTCATATCCGAGAGGCTCTAATATCTTTCTGATCTCTTCAAGACCCTTGTCATTGGTTCTGTCTGCCATTCCGACTGTCACCCATTTTTCATTCATGAACATGAAGTCACCGCCTTCAAACAGGCCTTCCTTAACTTCGCCTATCATAGGGATTCCCAGCTCTTCCATGCGCTTTTTGTAATCAACATGTTCCTTGTATCTCATATCCAGCTTGAATCGTCCCATGATATAGCCCTCTTTGACGCATCCGCCAAAGTCTCTTGCAAAAACCGAATTAGGCCTTTGTTCATCCGCATCAAGATATTCAACTTTGATATTGTTGGCTGCATAGGCATCTGTGAATGCTTTATGCTCTTTGAGCATTGTAGCAACGTCCATTGTTGTATCTTTCCATTTTTTGGCTATCTCATTTATTGGCGCCGGCTTTAAATACTCCGGTCTTGATACCAGTACTTTTCTAAGGGTACTTGTCCCGTCCTTTACAAACATCTTGTGATCTCCTTTTTGCAGTATTTATAAGAACTCTTCTTGTTTTTTTATAAGATCTTGTATATTCCTTTTTACAAAAACTCTTTCAGCGCTTTCTGTATAAGTTTTGGAAGTATATCAAAACTATATGGAACATATAATCTCTCCGTCCACTTATGCGCATCCTTGCCGTGAACTCCGAAATTGACTGCCTTAATACCAAGACTTCTTATCTTGTCTATTGGCAGCGGATACAGACTATCCATCTGCGGGAAATTCTGCTTAAGATGCTCTATTGAGCTCTCCGAATCATCTATTGCAAGATAACTACTATCAGACAGACTTGGGAAAAATCTGTGAATGTTATATTCAACGTTTTCTTCCTGTTCTATCTCTTTTGTAATTTTTCCAAGTCTTTGTATCAGCTCCTCATCGGCATCCTGAAGAGTATTATGAGGACAATATGGCGCTGCAAAGTACATTACAACTACTGATTCATATATACCTGCCTTGGACAAAAGAGTCCTGATAAGCTCTATCGGTATCTCTCTCTTATCTACGCCTTTATCTTCCTGCTCTTTAGTTATTTTTGTAAGAAGCTCATCTATATCTTCGCCTGTCTTATTATTCTTATCAGCAAGTTTTCTGAGCTCTTCAAAGGTCATAACGTGGCACGGATAATCGATAGCTGTATAATCTTTGCCGCTTAAGCTGCAGTATTTCTGGTAATTACTGTTGTACTCATAAAGGGAATCCTTTACTGCGCTTCTTGCAGAATCCATAAGACCTGCTACTATATCCTCCATACCTTTGTTATGTACGAAGTAGTTAAAATAAACAAAGGCTTCTTTTGCCGTCTGAACGTTGTACCAGGGTTTTAAATCTTTCATCTTAAGGACTGTTGGCGGAAGTGAATATTCACCTTTATATCCATCACTAAATTCAGGATTCAGATTGATCTTTTTGACAAGACCAGCCACAACCGTTGTGGGATCAAAGCCTTCAAAACACTGTCCTACATGTGTCTCCCTGCCTCTTACATAGAAGCACGGAAGGAGCTTTCCAACTACTCCTGTATATATGTACTGATGCTTATCACCCTGATACATAGGACATGTATAGTCATTATTGATAGCAAGAACATACTCAAGATCATGCTTATTCTTTAAATCTATGAGGGTATCTATTCCTTCTATGATTCCTGTATGAAGATTTTCTTCTACCGGATTACAGGATAAAAGAATGTTGCCGGAGAAGTCTTCGATATGCTCTGCGATATGCTTTATAAGCACCATGAATACTGCGTCTCCGCTCTTCATATCACATGCGCCTCTTCCAAAAATATATTCACCGGATTCAAGATCCCATCTTACATCATCCGGAAGCTGAATCTTACTAAGTCTCTCCATCAGCTTGTCGCAGTCAAAGGCGTACTCTGCAAGATCGCCATAGTCTTCAACTCCAACTGTATCTGTATGTCCATGGAATATAATTGTCTTTTTGTTATCATCTTTTTCGCCCTTAAGTAGTGCAAATACGCTGCGCCTGTTAAGAGGATCATCTTTGAGAGACTGAATTATCACCTGATCTGAATGCTTCTTAAAATATGGAATATCTCTAAGATAGTTCTCGATGAAGACTCCTATATCATGCTCTCCACTTGTTCCATTAACACTTGGAACCTTTACCATAGACTTGGTAAGTTCTATCAGTTCTTCTTTCATAACCCATCTCCTGTCCATCATTTGAAAAAAGAGGCTCGTGGTCCTTTGATCACCACAAGCCTCTTTGCTCACAAACAATATTTTTTCCTAAAAGAGAAGGGGACCTGTGGTATTGCCACAAGCTCCTTTGCTCACAAACAATTTTTTTTCCAAAAAAGAAAGGACCCGTGGTAATACCACGAGCCCCTTTGCTCTTGTCTTGAATTGTTTATTATAATACATATACTTTTTTCAATTTGCTATGGAAAAAATACTATAAATCTGTTATAGTTTTTGTAATTTTTACAAAAGGAGTTTTTGTATGCTGAGTTTATCATCACTTAATAACTTCGATTTCTTCAATCAGTTCAAGCTTATTGCAGGTCAAAATGGCCTGTACAAAAGCATTGCAAACGTAGTAATTCTTGATTACGAAGGAATTGAGGAAGCTTATTATGGTTTTCAGGCAGGTGATTTTGTAATTACCAACCTTATGTATGCCAAGGATGACCCTTCAAAAATATATAAATCCTTTAATTCTCTTATAGAAATCGGAGTTTCTGCATTTGCGATTAAGACGATCTTCTATAACACTATTCCTGATGAAGTAATAGCACTGGCTAATGAAAAGGAAGTTCCTATATTTACCTTTTCTGATATTTTCATAGAAGACGTAATACTTAATGTCACAGATTATCTGCGCTCTTCGACCAACTACGATTATTATGAGAAGCTCATAGACTCTTTTATCACAAAGCCATCTTATCAGAATGAAATACAACAGTTCACAGGGGCACTGAATATTTCATATGACAATAACTTTGCAAGCTCCATGTACCTTGGATTCAAGTCAATCGTCAATGACTTTGCGCTTCAGAGAACCCTGAACAAAACTCAGCTGGCTCTGGAACAATTGTCCGGAAAAGATGAAATATATGTTGTCAAATATAAAAGCGGTATGCTCTTCATAGTCTTCTTCAAGTCAGAATCGGATATTCCACGAGATCTGAAACGCTTCTGGAAAAACCTGATACATAAACTATCCATTCAGGCATCTTTATATAACATTGGAATCAACGACAGCGTCCTGGATATATCTATGCTTGATATTGTAATGCGCAGATCCATATATGCGTTTAATATGTGTCTGTCGACCGGCAAGAATAATAGAAGCTATAGTGACCTTGGGACACTTAACGCAATATATCCTATGATAAGCGATTCATATATAAAGCAGTACCGCATTGAGCTTATTAGCAAAATAGAACCAGGCTGTAAGAATCTTGAAGATTTCCATTCTACCGAATCCTATAGAACTCTTAAGTCCTGCATCGATAATAACTTTGATATGATCCTGGTTGGCAATGACCTGTTCCAGCATCAGAACACTATCCGCTACAGAATCAAAAAGATCAAGGAGCTCCTCGGCATCACAAACGATACAATGTTTGGTATGGTAGCGGTTATCCTGACTCAGTAGGGTAAACTCTAGCCCATCAAAGCCCCTTATCCGCAAATCTTATTTCACAGCGCTCTGGGATCGTCTGTTCTACGGATAAGCCATATTGTAACAAGACCTGCTTATCCGTAAGGCTTGTTATATTTGAGGTCAAGAAGGTCCATATTTACGGATAAACTCTAGCCTGGCAATGCCCCTTATCCGCAAATCTTATTTCATGATCTTGAGGAATCGTCTGTTCTACGGATAAACCATATTGCTATAAAGTCTCTTATCCGTAAATCTATTTATATTTGAGAACAACAAGCCTCATGCTTACAGATAAAAAAACAGCGCTTTAGTTGTAATAAACTAAAGCGCCCTTGCTTTATCTGATCAGCATAAGCCACTATATCTACCATTCAATAACATTAAAAAATTCTTCAATGTTACTACTACGCTTACCTCGTGTCGCAAATCTCAAGTCTTCAATTATCTTATAGCAATGTTCAAATATCCACCTGTATTTGGACTTTGTGTATGTTCCCCTTCAATGAATGTTGAGATCTTTCCATGAGGAAATGTAGCAATTACAACATCTTCGTTGAAGTCATTTTTTTTATATGTAACTTCAGAAAAATTATTTTCTATTATTTTCTTTGAAACTTCCCACCAAGCTCTTTCAAACTCAGGAGTCGGATAATGAGGCC
>NZ_JAILQF010000051.1 GCF_024699075.1 Butyrivibrio sp. | reverse complement strand
ATATTTTAAGCCGGAAGGCAAAGGAGGATTTTTTATCATGAAAAAAGCTGAAGTTAAAAAACTTGTTGTTGCTGCAATGTTCGTAGCTCTTGCAGTATCACTGTCCACATTTTCTTTTCCCATAGGAGCATCTAAGTGCTTCCCCATACAGCATATGGTAAACGTCTTGAGCGCTGTGTTCCTCGGACCCTTTTACGGAGTCTTGGTAGCATTTTGTACATCACTTATACGTAACCTTCTTGGAACAGGAACTCTTCTCGCATTCCCCGGAAGTATGGTAGGTGCCCTTTGCTGCGGTCTTGTATACAAGATATCCAGAAAGTTTATTCCTACTTATATAGCTGAAGTTGTAGGAACAGGCATACTTGGAGGCATCATTGCATTCCCTGTTGCCAGCCTTGCTATGGGAAGGGAAGCCGCTTTATTCACCTATGTAGTGCCTTTTCTTGTAAGTACCTTAGGCGGAACGGTAATCGCAGCAGTTCTTATTGCACTTATGTGTAAAAGCCATGCCTTTAATACTCTTACAGACCTGCTTGAAGATAATTCTGCTCCCACAAAAACCAAAGCATCCTGAATTCAAGTCTCTCGCTCATAATCATATGGTGTCGAAAGGTACTTTTGACACCTACATCGTAATATATAAAGAAGAAAGAGAATATATAATGATCAAACATACAGCACTTTCAATTGCAGGAAGCGACTCATCAGGCGGTGCCGGAATTCAGGCAGATCTTAAAGCCATGCTATCATGCGGCGTATTCGGAATGAGTGCTATAACTGCTATCACAGCTCAGAATACAACCGGGGTTAAGAGTATCATGCAGGTCACACCTTCTATGCTTTCAGACCAGCTTGATATGATATTTACTGATATATATCCGGAAGCCATCAAGGTTGGAATGACCTTTAATTCAGAGCTTATCGAAGTTATCGCTGATAAGCTTACTACGTATAAAGCACAAAACATAGTTGTTGATCCAGTTATGGTCGCAACAAGCGGAGCAAGACTTATTGACGAAAAAGCTGTTGATAGTCTTTGCAGTCTTCTGATTCCAAAAGCAGATCTTATAACCCCGAATATTCCGGAAGCAATGATCTTATCGGGACTTGATCATATATCAAATGAAGATGAAATGCTTAATGCGGCTAGGATCATGGGGGAAAAATATGGCTGCTGCGTCCTTGTAAAGGGCGGTCATATGAACGCCAGCAATGCTTCTGCAGATATATTGTATAAGTCAGATAATTCATATTTTTGGTATACATCTCCCCGTATAGATAATCCTAATACTCACGGGACAGGATGCACCCTTTCAAGTGCAATAGCTTCGTATCTTGCCAGAGGTGAAAAAATGGAAGAAGCTATCTCAAAAGCTAAGAACTATTTAAGTAAAGCAATTGCACAAGGGCTTAACTTAGGCCATGGATCCGGACCCTTGTGGCATATGGTATCTTCATCATCAGACGAAAAGGATTTAGATAAAAAAGATATTTACTTGCCATCTTATATCAGCTAAAAACCAAGGATTACTTGAATAAGTGATAAGTCAAAAAAATTTTTTGACACCAACATATTATTATTTAAAATAGGAGAATTTATGAACAGAAAGTATCACACACAAATGGAAGCAGCGCGCATGGGAATCATAACTCCCGAAATGAAGATCGTTGCAAAAGATGAGGGAAGGACAGAAGAATATATAAGAGACCTGGTTGCAAAAGGCCAGGTAGCAATCCCTGCAAACCCTGCCCACAAAGGCCTTAAACCAAGCGGAATTGGTAGCATGCTTAAGACCAAGATCAACGTCAACCTTGGTGTAAGCCGCGACTGTAAGGACTATGATATTGAGATGGAGAAAGTCATGAGTGCTGTAGATCTTGGCGCAGAAGCCATAATGGACCTTTCAAGCCATGGTAATACACAGCCTTTTAGACAGCTTCTATGCAGTAAGTGCCCTGCCATGATCGGAACTGTTCCGATATATGACAGCGTGATCCACTATCAAAGGGACCTTGCTGAGCTTACAGCCCAGGATTTCATTGATGTAGTAAGACTTCACGCCGAGGATGGAGTTGACTTTGTAACTCTTCACTGCGGAATCACACGTAAGACCATCAGCCAGATAAGAGACGGCGGACGTAAGATGAACATCGTAAGCAGGGGCGGAAGTCTTGTGTTTGCATGGATGGCTATGACAGGACATGAGAATCCTTTCTATGAATATTATGATGAGATTCTCGATATCTGCAGAGAACATGATGTAACTGTAAGCCTTGGTGATGCCTGCAGACCGGGATGCCTTGCAGATGCCACAGACGGATGTCAGATTGAAGAGCTTCTAAGACTTGGAGAACTGACTCAGAGAGCCTGGGATAAGGATGTACAGGTTATGGTAGAAGGTCCCGGACATGTTCCTATGGATCAGATTGCAGCCAACATGAAAGTCCAGCAGACAATCTGTAAGGGAGCTCCATTCTATGTCCTTGGACCTCTTGTAACAGACATCGCTCCTGGTTATGATCACATTACTGCTGCTATTGGCGGAGCTATCGCTGCAGCATCAGGAGCAGCTTTCCTGTGTTATGTAACTCCGGCAGAGCACCTTGCTCTTCCTAATGTTGATGATGTACGTCAGGGCATAATTGCAAGTAAGATCGCTGCTCACGCTGCGGATATTGCAAAGGGACTTCCCGGTGCCAGAGACCAGGATGATAGGATGGCTGATGCAAGAAGAAAGCTCGACTGGGATGCTCAGTTCTTAGAAGCTCTTGACCCGGAAACTGCCAAAGCTATAAGAGACAGCCGCGCTCCTGAAGATGATCACAGTGATACCTGCAGCATGTGTGGTAAGTTCTGCGCAGTACGCAGCATGAACAAGGCGCTGGCTGGAGAATATATAGATATTTTATAAGCAGATAGCTGTGATTATTTTGACACCTTGTCAAAATAATAGATGGTAACAAAAAAGAGGGTATTATCCAATGACAAGAATTGAAATACCCTCTTTTTGATGTATATTTATAAAAAGACCCCTATAAAAGGGAGGATGCCAGGTAAGTCCCCACTTACCTGGCATTATTATGAAAAAGTTTTTTATTAGTATTGCTTCATCTGACAATATTAGTGTATCGCATCAGTGTGACTAATAAATGATTTGGAGTAAAAAAACGTAAAACAAATTGTTAACAAAATATTAAGATGGATGCATGGTGAAAAAAATTTTGTTCTTGATTAAATATCGCTGTAGCGATACTATGGTTTATAGGAGGGATTTCTATGAAAGTATATCATGGATCAGATCATATTATTGAGAAGCCCCTATATAATGGTAGCAAGAGAACTAATGATTATGGATATGGCTTTTATACAACAAAGAACCTGGAGCTGGCCAAGGAATGGGCATGTGCAGACAATCGAGATGGTTATTCCAATTGCTATGACGCCTGTTTCGAAGGATTATCTATTCTTGATCTACAAAAACCTGAGTACAATATTTTGAACTGGTTAGCAATACTCACCAGATACAGGATATATTGGCAGAGCGGCAGTATAGCAGAGGAAGCCAAAAAGTATTTACAAGATAATTTTTATATAGACCCTAATGAATATGATGTGATCATCGGATATAGAGCAGATGATTCCTATTTTTCTTTTGCCCAAGATTTTGTCTCCGGTACAATATCTCTTTCTAAACTTTCAGAAGCTATGAGACTTGGTAAGCTTGGAGAGCAAGTGGTTTTTAAAAGCGAAAAATCTTTTTCACATATAAAATTTATAAATGCAGAGACTGCCAGATCTGATATGTATTATGAAAAAAAGGTTGAACGAGACAGAGAGGCCCGAAGGGCTTACAGAAACACGAAAGGTCATTCGGATAGTATTAATGAGCTGTTCATGATAGATATTATGAGAGAGGGAATAGTCAATGGAGATCCGCGCTTACGATGAATCATATGTAGATGTTGCTCAGAATATATTAGGTCATGCAGTAGACTTTGCTGTCTGTACACTTAATATTGGTCCAGATGTATTTGGAGATGCATTTGTAGTGTCAGATGTTTCTAAGCAATTTGCTGTGGGCAATCCTCGTTATGTTGCAGGGATGAATGGACCGGAGATTGCCAGACTGGTACTGGATCAGATTCATATAGATTATATCGATACAGATGATATCATGTTCCTTGATAAAAGCCCCGAATACTGGGCGGGATGGGCACTTGCATATTATCAATGGTATAGTGCGAAGTCATTTATGGATATAATCAGTAAAGTTCCGCTTTCGAAGATTATCTCGCTATATCCTGTATATCATGAGATGGATAT
>NZ_JAILQF010000038.1 GCF_024699075.1 Butyrivibrio sp. | reverse complement strand
ACGCTTTAATACTGATTTTGTTGTAAAGGTTCCTCTGTGCATTTCAAGATAAAGCTCTCCATCCCATGTTTCGAGCTTATTATTGCCTTCAAGATTTCTATGAAGAAACTCATGTGCTGTCATATGTTCAGTCTTGGGCATGACAGAAAGCTTATCAAAACGGTGCATAAGCTCTATCATCTCTTCTGTGGCACCGCTACCTCCATCACCATATCCGAACATGCTAAGGGTTTGGCCTCCTGATTCCTTGTCCTGATAGGCATTCCAGTTCTCCATGATCTGACTTGGCATATTCCAGGTTATAAAGTGTGTAGGAGGAACACTGGCATATACTGAAGTTCCATCTATTCCCTTCCACATAAAGTTATTATGAGGAAATCTGTTTGTGTCATTCCAAGTAGACATCTTGTTGGATACAAAAAACTCTACTCCGCTTTTTTTGAGTATCTGGGGAAGAATCCAGCTGTTTCCAAATACATCAGGAAGCCATGCATTATCTGCAGTAATACCAAACTCTTTTCTATAAAATTTCTGTCCATAAAGGCACTGTCTTATAAGACTCTCTGCAGAAGGAATATTACAGTCCGGTTCTACATACATAGCTCCTATTGGCTCAAACTGTCCGCTTTTGATCTTTACCTTTAATTCTTCAAATAGTTCCGGATAATTATTCTTGAGAAGTTCATATACATAAGGCTGAGTATGTGCATATCTGAAATCAGGATACTTGTCCATAAGTCTCATCTGTATGAGTACTGTTCTTGCATTCTTTTGTACTACGTGCATTCTGCGCCAGTAATATGCAATATCAAGATGTGAATGCCCTACAAGAGCAACATCTCCACTTGATTTAAAATCATCATTCTGATAAATATGCTCTTCTATATATTTAAGAGCATCAGCTACGCCTTCAAAGGTATCGAAATCGACAAGGTTAAGCGCCTCATTAAGTTCCTTATTAAGAAAAGATCTGTAATCTTCATCAAATTCTTCAGCTCCTGCTATATCAAGAAGAAGTGTCAGATCATAATAAAGATTCTGGACATCTTCATTAACTGTACATATATAAGCACCTTCAAATATCTGTCTGCAGCCTCGTGAATCCATGGCATCAGGATTACGCTCATCATCAGGCTTAGATCTGTTAAATCCTTCTATCTCAAATTCAAAGCTTCCATCCTTATTAACCCATCTGTTTAGTTCTATCCTGTCTCTGTTAGGATCGATACCTCCAGCATAGTGTCCGTTTATCTTTACTATCATTTCAGCTGCTGTATGCAAAAGAAGATATATCTCTTTACCCATAAGTTCTTTTGGAACCTGTCCTTTACCCTTTATAAAGGCTGTCCCATCCGGAGTAAAATATACGTCACCCTTTTTAAGCGGCCTGTAATCATTATCAAAGCGATATTCATTCTCGCTAAGCTGATGGGCATCACGAATATAAATATCAGTTATTTCAGATTTCTCGTCTATAATTGCCTTTTTAATCCAACCATATCTTAGAGCTGTCCACTCTTCAGGACGCATACTGCGTCTTACAACTTTTACAAATGCCATATTTAACCTCTCATTAGCACAAATATAATCATTATCAAATCCTATTATCAAGTTTCCCAAAAGAAAGGCTTTTTCCTGATAGCTTCAATTTCAACATCAGTATTCAGATCATCATGAATTTTGCCTTTTATCCAGTCGCAGCAGCGGTCCAAAATAAAGCATTTGGAACATTCCGCCCTGAAAAGGAGAGTAAGTTTATTATCTTCATAGGATATAAATTCTACCCATCCGCCATCACCTTGTATCATATTGGCCAATGTGTCTTTTACATATTCTTCCATACCTTAATCCTTTCCAAAAACATTCACTGTTTTCACATCTAACATTATGGTTTTGCCACTTCAATTACTCAAGGACACTTTCAAGTGTCTATGTGACATTTTTTACTAATTTAAGTCTCTTGCCACGCCTACGCCTTGCTTAGAGGTGTGGGCATCTCTTCTTTGATATAAAAAGGCCTCCAATAGTCAGCTTTAAGTTAACTATTGGAGGCTGTTAAACTCGCAAACGCTTCGCTTTTTGCTCGTTATAAAATCACTGCTGACGCAGTTCTACGGGTACGGGGCTTATATCCCCCACCCGAAATTTTCTTTTATACTCAAAAACCGGATTTATCTTAAACCTCAATTCCTGTTTTTTCTTTGATTACCGCTTTCATATGATCGCTTGTAACTTCAGGGCTTTTTGCAGGATTTTCTTTAAGCAGCATTACGAAATCATTTTCCTTAGTAAACTTCTCCCACTTTGGAAGTTCATAGCCTGCAGTATCTGTTCCGTTGGGATCTCCGGTCTTGATAAAATTGGTCCAGTAGGAACTAACCTGTCTTGCAAGGTCATAATGTTTTCCTGTAAAAGGTCTGTCACATCTTGAAAGAGAGTCGTAAGCAAACCACATCTCACTTCCGTGATATGATCCTATATTGTCATCGCCTGGGATATCTCCGTCGAATTCATACAGATATGCTGTCCTGTTCTGGCTATCCTGAATGTGCCCAAACATTCTTGTAGCAACGATTATTCCCGGT
>NZ_JAILQF010000020.1 GCF_024699075.1 Butyrivibrio sp. | reverse complement strand
AATCTTGCAAAGGAAATATATAATGAGCAGATTGTTGAATTAACTGATAAGGAACGTTATCAGAACACTATTTTTTTTCCTATTGGTGAGGCTAATGAAACTTACGCTCAGTATTTTGATGGACAGAGCTTTCTTGCGCCTGTTGCTACAGAGCAGATACCGATTTATAATGTGACTTTTGAACCAGGATGCAGAAATCATTGGCATATTCATCATGCTAAGAGTGGAGGTGGGCAGCTTCTCATATGTGTCGGAGGCAGAGGCTTTTATCAGGAAGAAGGCAAAGAGGCAAGAGAACTTCATCCTGGTGATGTAGTCAATATTCCTGCTAATGTAAAGCACTGGCATGGAGCAGCTGCTGACTCATGGTTTTCTCATCTTGCAATCGAAATAGAAGGTGATCATACAAGCAATGAATGGTGTGAGTCAGTTACGGATAGTGATTACATGAAAATACAGTAATGATATACAGTTAGTTTTCTGATGATTTAAGTATGAAGGAATAAAGCTTATTGATATTGCAGATGACTTTTTGATTGCGGTTAATAAAGTTGCCACCAGCGGCATACAGTAGCCCTGAGCTTTATACCGTACGCAGCAGGTAGACAGTAAAATTCTCAAGTCTTAGATCTTGTTTGAGTAGAGTACTTAGCGAGGTACTAGCGAGCTTAGTACGCACCATACAAGTTCACTTGACAAGGCTTTTTCGAGTCTAATTATGAACAGTTGTTACAAAGAAAAATTAAAGTATTACGTTATAGCATAAATTCGTTTGACATTAAAGCTCCTATATAGTAGTATTAAAAAACTACTATATAGGAGCTTATTTTTATGAAAACAAATGGTGGCTTTTTAATAACAAAAGTAAAACAGCTGAATGATCGTATTTTTGAAAAAATCCTTGCCAAAAAGAATGTCGATGCATTTAATGGACCTCAGGGAAGGATATTGTATGTGCTGTGGCAGGAGGATGGAGTACCGATTAAAACGATATCTGAAAAGAGCGGGCTGGCAATTACATCTCTTACGACAATGCTTGAGCGAATGGAGAAAAATGGTCTGATAGGCCGCAGACAGGATGAATCAGATAAAAGAAAAACACTTCTGTTTCTTACGGACAGAGCTAGAAACCTTAAAAATGATTATGACTCTGTATCAGATGAAATGGGAAATATTTTTTACGAAGGATTTTCTCAAAAAGAAATACGAGAATTTGAGTCATATTTAGAGAAAATCATAATGAATCTCGAAAAATGGAGTGAGAAATGAGTACTTGTATAAAAGAGCTGATACAGAATATGAATCTTGTTGTCGGGTGTAATGTTGGATGTTCCTATTGTTATGCCAGAAATAACACAAGGCGCTTTCATATTATTGATGATTTTGAGAAGCCTGTATTCTTTGATTCAAAGCTAAAGATGATAGATCGCAAAAAACCTCATAACTATTTACTTACCGGCATGAGCGATCTGTCAATATGGACTGATGAATGGCTAAATGCAGTATTCAATAAAATGAAAGAGAATCCCCAGCATCAGTTCGTATTTCTTACCAAAAGACCGGATTTATTGTCTGTTGAAACAGCTCCTGATAATGCCTGGTTCGGCGTAACGGTTACATGTAAGTCAGACCTTTGGAGAATTGATACATTAAGGAAAAATGTAAAAGCGAAGCACCTGCATGTTACTTTTGAACCATTATTTGATGATCCTGGGGAGGTAGATTTTACTGGAATTGACTGGATTGTAATTGGAACAATGACAGGTGCAAAGAGCAAAAAGATAAAAACTAATCCAGATTGGGCAAAGTCGCTTTCAGAACAGGCACATGAACTTAGCATACCAGTTTTCATGAAAGAAGATCTTATTCCAATAATGGGTGAAGAAAATATGATACAGGAACTACCACATGATTTTAATAAGGTATTAAAGGAGCAGAGAACATGGAACAACAGGAAATAAAAATAAAACACATAGAAACAAAGAGTGTTATGACTAAATCTAACGTGCCCCTTGGCGGATATTCAGTCAATCCATACGTGGGGTGCCCTCATGCCTGCAAATATTGTTATGCCTCTTTTATGAAACGCTTTACAGGGCATAACGAAGAATGGGGTACGTTCATGGATGTTAAAGAATGGTCACAGATCCGGAAGCCGGAGAAATATGCCGGACAGAAAGTTGTTATCGGAACAGTTACAGATGGATATAATCCTCTGGAAGAAACATATAAAAATACAAGGCGTATACTTGAAGAATTAAAAGACAGCGGAGCGGAGATACTTATTTGTACAAAATCAGATCTTGTACTTCGAGATATTGATTTATTAAAAGAAATAAATGAAAAGAGCAGATTGACCGTATCATGGTCTGTAAATACCCTGGATGAGAGATTTAAGGATGATATGGATGCAGCAGTAAGTATTGAAAGAAGACTTGCTGCAATGAAACAGGTGTATGATGCCGGTATCAGGACAGTATGTTTTATCTCACCGGTATTTCCGGAAATAACGGATATAGAGGCTATTTTTGATAAAGTAAAAGATCAGTGCGACTTAATATGGCTTGAAAATCTTAACTTGCGCGGTGGTTTTAAAGCAGATATTATGGGCTACATTTCTGATAAATATCCGGATCTGTTACCTCTTTATGATGAAATATATAATAAAAAAGACCGCAGCTATTTTGAAGCTTTGAGAAAAAAAGCAGAGAATTTAGCAAAAATAAATAAATGTAGATTTATTGATAATGAAACACCTTATGAACGTGTACCAAAAGGACATCCAACTATTGTGGATTATTTTTATCATGAAGAAGTAAAAGGAACAGGTAATACAGGAAAAAGAAAAGTAAAATAGAAGTTGGTTCAGGGGGTTACAGCTATATAGAAATACATGAAGGAAACTGTAGATACAGATAAATTTAGGTATTTCTGAATAGATTAACTTTCAAATTATGCACGAAGGAGATTATATGATAACAGTAAATCTGTACTATAAAGGAATTAATGGAAATGCACGTGCGTTTGCGGATGAAATGGAATCATCGGGTATAGCAGATGCTATTCGGGCAGAAGAAGGAAATCTGCGGTATGAATACTTTCAACCACTCAATGACCCCGAGATTGTATTGCTCATTGATTCGTGGTCAGATCAGGAGGCTATAGATGTACATCATGCATCACCGATGATGAAGCAACTTGCCGAGCTTCGCGATAAGTATGATCTTCACATGACAGTAGAACGATTTGTTAGCGAAGAATATGAATCTGATGAGAAGTACTTAAGGAAATAATAACTTTCAGGATAATGAAATGAATAAAATCGATGTTAGTAGACGGAGGAGACTATGTTAAATGATTATGCAATAGACAAGCCGATTCTTGAGACAGACAGATTGATCATTCGGGTGCTTAACGAAAGCGATACGGATGATTTAAAAGAGTGGTTGGGAAGAGAAGAAATTTATACATATTGGGGAAGAAAAGCGAGCAAGGGCGAAAAAAATCCTGAACTCATGTTTATTGACCCCCGTCCTTGGGTGAAAAGAAAACCTTCTCCTGATTTTGATTGGGGAATTGTATGGAAAGAAACGAATAAAGTGGTAGGTATGATCGCAGTATTTGATATTCAAAATGCCAGAATGGGCGATATAGCATACAGGATTAATCCTGAGTACTGGAGAAGGGGAATTACTACAGAAGCTTTGAAGGAAGTGTTACGATTTGTTTTTAAGAACACAGAAATAGACCGATTGAATGGACGTGTAGATGTAAGAAATGTTGCTTCAAATAAAGTTATGGATAAATGTGGTTTTATAAAAGAAGGAACAGTTCGTCAAGGGAAAATGGTTTCGGTTTATTGCGACTATAATATCTACGGTATGCTCAGAGAAGATTATATGAGCATGCAAGGAATATAATGTTAGACAAATAAGAATTTGTTTAAGCGCGTGAAAAGAAAATTATGCGGAAAGAATTATTGGCGGTATTTAGCGGATTTCCGGATCATCACTTTTCGGATGAGATTGCGGAACGGCTTCGCAGAGAACTTGCGGAACGCGAGAGCATTGTGCTTATCACCGCATGTCCGCTTGATTATGAACAGACGGTGACAGATCGAAGATTGAACTCGGGAGGAACCATTTACTTCCATTTGCATGTTTGTAGAGGAATTATATTCCAGTTTCGTACTATATAAGTGTAGATGAAAATATCATCTGCACTTATATTTTTATAAAGTAATGGGTGTATGACGTTATTCCAGTAGTTATGCGATAAGCATTTTCGCAGTAAAACTGTTAACAGCCTCCTTT
>NZ_JAILQF010000307.1 GCF_024699075.1 Butyrivibrio sp. | reverse complement strand
AGGGACAGTATTATCATTTGTAGTTATGTGTATTTTTGCATTGCTCTTTTTAGTTAAGTCACTACGATTATTGGAAATGGCTAATAGTATTTCATAAATGAATAGCCAATCGCAGTTTGGTGAAGAAAAGTGAATTTTTTGGGGGGTGTTGTTTTCGTGAAAGTTGATATTTTTATTTACATCAAAGGATAAAACCAAAAGCGGTGAGGGTTGTCGGGACTTGACAACCTTTTTTTGTATACACCATATTTATTGTTGATTTTATCGTGCATACACGATAAAATATTATTAAAACAAAGTGCAAAAACGAAAGCGCTTTTGGAGGCTTGTATATGAACCATAGTATATTGAAACAGGTCATTAATGATCAGATAGAAGTCATTCAGAATGCTGATATTATCGAAAGGGACTACTCCTTTGAGAAAAATGTAAACTATGTATTGGTAGGACTACGCAGATCTGGCAAGTCCACTCTCTTATATAAGATTGCAAAAGAGCTTGTGGATGAAGGCTGCGACTGGTCTCAGATAATCTACGTGAATTTTGAGGACGACAGATTACTGGGATTTACTATGAATGATTTCAACGACATCGTGGAAACGGCCTATGAACTGACTGATGCAAAAGATATTTATTATTTCTTTGATGAGATTCAGATCATTGAAGGGTGGGAACATTTTGCCAGAAGAATGGCAGACCAGAAAAAGCGTGTATACATTACCGGAAGTAATGCAAAAATGCTCAGCGCAGAGATGGCAAGCATCCTTGGCGGAAGATATATACCAAAGATGATCATGCCTTTCTCATTTGGTGAAGCTCTGGATTATAAAAAGATTGCGCATGATGACGCAGCCCTTTTTACTACTTCAAAATCTGCGAAGATAAGAAGAGCATGTCAGGAATATGTCTCAGACGGAGGATTCCCTGAAGCACAGCTTCTGAATAATAAAAGGGAATACAAAAAGAGCGTTTATGAGAAGGTCCTGCTTGGCGATATCATGGAGCGTGAGCAGGTTAAGAATAAAATGGCACTCCGGCTCATGATAAAAAAGATTGCAGAGACAGTTATGCATGAGGTTTCGTTTAACACACTTGCAGGCAATGTTAAGGCTACAGGAACCAAGACTTCTACTGACTCAATGATAGAGTATACTGCCTACGCTGAGAATGCATATTTGCTGTTCAGGACAAAGAATTATGTTTCCAAGTTCGCGGAAAAAGAGAGTATTCCAAGGTTTTATTTTTATGATAATGGTCTGCTTTCACTGTTTCTGGTGGATAAGCCATCAGCTCTTTTGGAAAATGCAGTCGCAGTTCATCTGAAACGTAAATATGAGGATGACGTTTACTATTTTAAATCTAAGCAGACCGGCATAGACATTGACTTTTATCTGCCGGAACAAGCCTGCGCAATACAGGCCTCATATTCTCTTGGAGATGCGGAAGAAAGGGAAACAAGGAGCCTCATATCTTTTGCGGAGAAAACTGAAGGCGTAAAAAAACTGATAATAGTCACAAACGAAGAAGAAAGAAGCATTGAAAAAGATGGACATGAAATTGAAGTAATTCCTATTCACAAGTTTCTTTTAGCATGATTTATAATACGAGGAAAACTATGGAATCTTATTGCACAGTTTTTTCTGATAGGGTAAAAGAAGTACTGGATGCTTATAAGTCTGCACCGAATCTCATAGAAGATACTAAGAAATTCGTTTACGCTATGCTTGATCCTACACCTGAACGTGGAGACATGCTGTACCGATATGAACATTCTATAAGGGCAGCAGAGAATGCCAAGGTGATTGCACGTGCCGAAAAACTTCCGGAAGAGCCGCTTGTTCTTGCTTGCCTCTTGCATGACGTTGGCTATAGAGAATGCGATGACGACTGGGGTAGACATCCTTTTGTCAGCGCAGATATTGCAAGGGTATACCTCCAGAATATTAACTATGATCCTGATATGACAGCAGAGATGGTACGAGGAATCGCAAGACATAATCTTACCGATGATATTCCCGAGGATATGACAACATTCCAGATGTCTATAAGAGACTGCGATGATATAGATAGGTTCGACATCATCAGAACAGCTATGGTCATGGGCGGGACTGTATTTGAAAAGACTAATAGTGAGATCATAGAAAGCTGCGAAGAAGCAATATCTCAGGCTAAGTGGCTCATGAACCTTCCACGCGGAACTAAGACTGCAGAAATACTTCTTAAGAACAATCTTAATAAACGTATAGATCTTTTAAATGAAATAATCACGCAAGCAAGAAAAGGCTTTTAAGATGGCTTTTGGTTAATTCTTAAAAAGTCATACCATTTTTATAGAAAGATGTAAGGAGGAACTAGTTGAAATGGCATCAAGTATAATGCATCTTGCGGTAACTAATGAACTTATAAAGAAGTACACTTTTAAGTAGACCGTTTATAAAAGGGTGCATTGGGGATAAGTAACTTTATGACAACTAAGGAGGTTTATGAAAAGATGTTAAATGATTTTTTTGATATAGATAGTGAACCGATAGTTGTAGATACGATCAAAGAGATTGACCCTAAGATTTGCCTAGAGGGCCATTGGGAGCCTGTCCTATCCGAATGAAAGATGAGCAGCCAGAGCTTTTTGAGGCACTTAGCAGTTTGGTATCTGCATAACACTATATGGGAGGAAAAGCAATGCTTTATGACTTGGTAAAAGAAAACAGAAGTTACAGAGGCTATAAGGAAGGTTACACTATATCTGAAGAAGATCTCAAAGACCTTATAAATATGGCAAGAATCACTGCA
>NZ_JAILQF010000305.1 GCF_024699075.1 Butyrivibrio sp. | reverse complement strand
CCTGACAGGCGTCTTCATGGCAATAAAGGCCAGGGTCTTGCAACCTACAAAGAGCTTGTTCAGAATATGTCCACTAAGACAAGGCCGGAAGGTGGAGCACTTCCGCTTATCCTTGATAAGTGGATTCAAAACGTCCAGTCTCAGGTTGTTGCAGATGGTATAATGCCGGATTCAGATTCTTTTGCCAAAGAGGTTGAGCAAAAAATCTTTGCGGTAATATCCTCAATGAACGAACTGGTTCACGGTTTCGACTTTGCAAAGCTTCTTACAATGTACTATCAGTCCTACAAAAGTGGTGATGAAGATACTAAGGCAAGGGTCCTTAAATGGCTAAGAGGAGAGTACATCAATAAGACTGAAGCCAGATCAGAGCTTGGAGTTAATATCGTGATCACAGATGATGACTGGTATGAATATATGAAGCTCTTTGCAAGATTTTTAAAGCAGGCTGGCTATACCGGAATGATGATCATGATAGATGAGCTTGTTAATATCTATAAGATCCCGAATTCTATTACAAGGCAGTATAACTATGAGAAGATGCTGACCATGTACAATGATACTCTCCAGGGCAAGGCCAAATATCTTGGCTTTATCATGTGCGGAACACCTCAGTCCATAGAAGATCCAAGAAGAGGTGTCTACAGCTACGAAGCTCTTCGTTCAAGACTTTCAGATGGCAAGTTCTCCAAAGAAGGCGCAAGAGACATGCTGGCTCCTGTTATAAGACTTGAACCCTTAACAGCAGAAGAGATGCTGGTTCTGTGCGGCAAGCTCTGCGAGATACATTCTCAGCTTTATAACTATAAAGCAGGTCTTTCTGATAAGGACCTTGCTGTTTTTATCAAAATAGAATATGGAAGAATCGGGGCTGATTCTCATATAACACCAAGAGAAGTTATAAGAGACTTTATAGAGCTTTTAGATATCCTCTACCAAAGGCCTGATATAAGCGTAGAAAGTCTTCTTCTATCAGATGAGTTCAGCTATGCCAAAGATGAACTTGCCCAGCAGGAAGAGGAAGTTACATCAGGCATCAGAATAGATGGAGATAAGCCATCTACAGATGACCAGGGATACGCAGAATTCAGGCTTTAATATGATATAGACTGACTATTGTCAGTAATAACTAATAATGATCATGGTTTGCGCCGCGAGCTCCGCAGATCCTGTCCTTTACAAATCAGTTTCACTCGCGATATGAGGGCGTATTATGAAAAAGAATTTACAAAAAGTAGGAGTAGTATTACTTTCAACTTCGCTCATGATGCAATCAGCAGGCTGTGCAGATCTTAACCTGAACAAGGCTGATTCTGACATTGCAAGCAGCGAAGGATCATCGAAGGCGCAGGAAGAGGTAGACAGTGCACAGGCTTCTACCAAGGAAAGCACAACAGATGCATCTTCTTCATCTGACACGGAAGGTGAACATATAGAATATTTATCTCTTGAAAGGACAAATATGCTAAGCGGTCTTTTTTCCAGTGAGACTGTTTCGTATACAGCCAAGTCAGATGGTCTTGTACCAGAGAGCGATCTGTCCAACGTAACCAATATAGAAGATTACAGTTATTATAGCGAAGACTTTTTAAAGGCGCTTGCAACAGATGGCTTTGTAATCGATACCTATAATTCAGGTTATGAGTTTTTTGATGCATATGAGATGAACCGCTATCTTCAAAAGTGTAACTTTGTAACGGTTGATTCCATGATGCATACATATCATCTTTATTTCACATACCTTCTTAAAAAGACAGAAAAGGAATATCTGTCTGATGAACTGCTTGAAACAGGCAAGGAGATGCTAGATATTTCCAAAGAGCAGTATGAAGCCCTGAAGGGAACTACATGGGAGGATGCTGCGCTTAAAAATGTTGCCTATTTTGCAGTTGGAGCTAGTCTCTTAGATGAAACTACCGAAGTTCCGGATTACGTCTTAGATAATGTAAAGAGCGAGCTTTCCCTTATAAATAATGCAGCAGGAATCACAACATCTCCTATATTTGGTTTTGATGAAGATTACAGCCAGTACAAACCCAGAGGCTACTACGATCAGGACGAAGCTTTAAAACCATATTTCAGAGCTATGATGTGGTACGGAAGGATCAACTTCAAAGCAAATGACGATGAACTATTAAAGTCATCTGTACTTATGACAGTTGCAATGCACGAGGGACCTATCGATAGATGGGAAAAGATATATACGGTAACAGCCTTTTTTGCAGGAGAATCAGATGACCTGTCATATTACGAATATCAGCCTAATATTGAAACCAGCTTTAGTGATGCAACAGATGTTACAGCTATAGCTTCTGACAGTGATGGATTTAACACCTTCAAATACCTTGTTGATGCAATGGAAGGACCTTCGATCAATTCAACAATAACAGAAGATGACGGCGGAGCAACTGATCACGTAGCAGAAAATAAGGGATTCAGATTTATAGGACAGAGATTCTCACTTGATGCAGCAATCTTCCAAAATCTTATCTATTCTAAGACAGGTGAGAATTCCAGTGGACAGACAAGAAATCTTCCTGATGCTCTTGATATACCTGCAGCACTTGGTTCTGAAAAAGCAATGGAACTTTTAGAAGAGCAGGGTGATACAGATTATGAAGGCTATACTGAAAATATGGAAAAGCTACAAGGAGTAATATCAGAAAAAGATGATGCATTCTGGGAAGTAAGTCTTTCATCAGCATGGCTTAAAACTCTTACGCCTCTTCTTTCAGAAAAGACTGCTGATCATCCTTTCTTCATGCAGTCAGATAAGTGGGCAGTCAAGGATATTGAAGGCTTCCTTGCAAGCTGGACAGAGCTTAAGCATGATACAGTCCTTTATGCCAAGCAGCCTGTTGCAGAGATGGGCGGAGATGATATAGTAAAGGACGACAGAGGATATGTAGAGCCTGAACCAGAGGTTTATACAGGCCTTAAGAATCTCATCAATAAGACCTCTGAAGGCCTTGACGCATATGGATATATCTCTGATGAAGAAAAAGAAAATCTTGCCCTTCTTTCAGATCTTGCAGATAAGCTCTCTACTATATCTGTTAAAGAGCTTACAGGAGAAAGCCTTACAGACGAAGAATTCGAGCTTATACGAAGCTATGGCGGATCACTTGAACACTTCTGGCATGATGCTGTAGCCACATCAGATAATGACAGCCCGACTGCTGACCAATTCCCATCAGCACTTGTAATAGATGTTGCAACTGATCCAAATGGACAGTATCTTGAATGCGCAACAGGAGGTACAGCAACTATCTATGTGGTAGCTCCTGTCGACGGCCAGCTTCGTATCTGTCAGGGTGAAGTCTTCGCATTCTATGAATTTGCATATAATGAAAGACTAACGGATGAAGAGTGGAGACTTGGAATGGGATTTGCTCATGAATACGATCCTGAAACCTATGAATATGTAGAGCATGAGCCTCTTGGAATCGAAAGACCATGGTGGGCCGAACAGATCAGAACAACTACGTGGTAAAAAGTTTTTAAGTAATAATGTAAAATAGTTTTAGATAAAAAGGCGTCTGTGTCAAACATACAGGCGCCTTTGTAAAATACTTATTAATTATCAAATTTAGGAATGTGTTTATGAAAAAGGGCGCTTTTTTAATAAAAATAATTTCGATATTTTTTATAATAGTAGCTTTATTATCTGTTATATTTATAATCCAAAACCAAAAGCTTAATATCCCTGATAATATCGTTTTTAATACTAAGAATGCATCTGTTTTCGATATGAATGCCAGCCTAAGTGATGGTCATTTTAAGATATCTGATGAAAGCGGATCAGCAGTATGGGAGAGTGATTCCAAATGGAAGGTTCAGGACTTTATAGTCTGCGATATTGATAATGACAGTCAGGACGAGATTCTCCTTCTAACATGGAAGAAGGGCAGCTTTGGAAAGCACCTTCCATTTTGGGTAGAAAGTAATGATACCGATACAGGCCAGCATATCTATATTTATGAAAAAAGGGAAGAAGGCGCTGATAAAGACGGCTTTTTAAGAGCATCCTGGATGTCATCTGCTCTTAGTAATACGATCATTTCCTTTAGCTTTGATCCATCTACAAGGCTTCGCGTTACCTATGAAGACGGAACAGTTCAGTATTTTAACTGGAATAGTTGGGGATTAAAAACATATGAGATTCCTTCAAGTAAAGTAACCTTCACTGCTGTGGGAGACACCATAGCCCACAGGCAGATATATAACTATGCCCTCGATCACGAAAACGGAACCTACGACTTTCTATATGCAAATGTAAGTAATAAGATCACTGAGTCAGACCTTTCAGCAGTAGTGCAGGAGACACCTTTTGCAGATGATACCACCATGTCCTTAGAAGATATATCTGACAAAAGAGACATGGTCTACAGCGAGTACCCCGTATTTGCATCCCCCACAGGCCTTGCCAGAGCCCAGGAAGCCGCAGGCTTTGACATTATCGCATGTGCAACCAATCACATGCTTGATCAGGGAATAGAAGGGATAGACAGGACCTATAAGGCATATAGCGATGATACTAGCGTAATAGGAATTCTTCCCTCAGATAAAAAAGATGATGCTCCTTACACCATAATAGATAAAAACGGCATAAGCATAGCCCTATTTGACTATACCTACGGAACCAACAATATCCCTGTTCCTACAGGCTATAGTAATTGTATTAATATCCTGTCAGATGAAGAGAAGATAAAAGCTGAACTTAAAGAAGCCAGATTGAAGGCAGATGCCTTGATCGTATTCGTACACTGGGGAGAAGAGTACAAAAGCGATATAACCGATTATCAGAAGAAGTGGACTGATATCTTCTATGAAAGCGGAGTTAATGTAGTAATAGGCTCTCACCCGCATGTACTTGCGCCATACGAACTGATACAACGAGAAGGCGGGCAGCAGATGCTGGTATATTATAGTCTTGGTAACTTCGTATCAGGCCAGAACGAAATAGAACGTATTCTTGGCGGCATGGCAACCTTCACGTTAAGCAAAACAGTCACACAGGATGGCATGACCATAACCCTTACAGATTATGAACTTGAACC
>NZ_JAILQF010000360.1 GCF_024699075.1 Butyrivibrio sp. | reverse complement strand
AGTATTGAAGCGGTTATCCTGGGGTGTACGGAACTTCCTCTTCTACTGAATTCGGAAAATTGTTCTGTACCGTGCCTGGATAGCGTTGAAATACACATAAATGATTTGATCCATGAGGCTTTATAGGGGAATATCTTCCAGCTTAATGTGCTTACAGATTCTTTAACAATCTACAAAATTCTTGCATAATAATGCATATTTGAGGCAACCAGTTTTTATCTTTATGAGCATGTTTTTGTAGGAAATACGCATTGTTTTTATGTATGAGTCGATATATGATATAAGTATAAAGAAAGGCAGAAGACTTGGTGGGTTGACACCTAAAATCTGATACTTTTTTCCGGATATAGGTGCCGGAGGTTGGCAGGCAACGGAAAAACCTGATATTATCCAGACGCAGGTGCTGGAGGTTGGCAGACAACGGAAAAATCAACCACTAAATGGGAGTGTTCACTGCTGCGGCGATGGCATTCCCATTTTAAAATGTAAGATATATTTATATTGTTTGAGAGGTGAGGCATGAAAGCAAACGATATCATTAGAATGGCACATGACATAATAGATAGTTGTGCTATTGAAAATGATTATATCGAATATAAGAAGTCCGCAGATATAAAGGATGGCATATTAAAGACTGCCTGTGCTTTTTCCAATAACTATATGAATAGAGAGATTGGGCTTATTTTTGTTGGAATTGAAGAAGTGGATGACAAGGAGACTGGAGAAAAAGCTGTACCGGTCAGACCAATATCTGGAATAAAAGAATCCCTTATTGAGTCAACTGAAAATACCATAAAAGCACTGCTTGCAAATATTCATCCCAGAATTAAATACAGTCTTCACCAGGATGAAATTGATGATAAGAAGTATATTATCATAGCCGTTGAGCCAGGTCCGGATGGGCCTTATGAAACCAGTGATAAAGCAGAGAAAGATAAGAAAATTGGATTAAAGGCTGGTAGATATATCAGGGTAAGGAGAGATACGAGACTTCCAAATAAGCGCGAAGAATTCGAACTTCTCAAGAAGTTTGCTGACTTCCATTTTACATCGGAACTCAATGAGACAGCTACGCTTGATGATCTTGATTATGAATACATGAAGGAATACCTGGCCAGAACTAATGCAGCTCCAGATATTAGGGCTATGTCAAAGCTTGAAATGGCAAAGGCATTGAAGCTTATAGGAGAGAGCGAATATGGTGGCTTACGTGCCAAGAATTTTGCTGTGTTAATGTTTGCAGATAAACCAGAGCAGTTTATTCCATATGCCTATGTTGAGATTATCAGAGAAGCTGTTGGAACAGATAAGATGGAATCGAAGCGCTTTAGCGGACCAATCTGGATTCAGGCACAGCAGGTAGTTAAGTATTTTGAGGACAATATCCAGGCATCTTACACGATAAGAGATTCTCTTACTAATGCTGCACACAGAGTTTTTAACTGGCCAGCAATAATGTTTGCGGAGCTTGCTACTAATTGTATCCTTCATAAAGAGTATTCAAAAGAACAGTATGTAGGTATTTATTTGTATAAGGACCACATAAGCTTTATTAATCATAATAGGCCGGTGCCACCAGTGACAATCGAGGACATGAATGAAAAGACAGAGTTCCAGGATAGAAACTATCTCAATAAAGAGATAAAGGAGATGTTCTTTAGCCTTGATCTCATTCAGTCCTATGGTTCTGGAATTAGAAGAGCCAAAAATGCTATGGCAGATAATGGTTCACCTAAACTTGTGTTTGAACCGGTAAATGACACAGATGACTATACTATGGTGACAGCCTATATAAATGAGGAGTTTGCACGTGTCAAAGCTGAGGAAGATGGTAGAAGAGTAGAAGATCATATAAAAGCCTTGGGCAAGAGTGAGAAAAATGTCACAGAGAATGTCACAGAGAATGTCACAGAGGTTGTCACTGAACTGTTTTCAGATGTTTCGAAGAAGTATTTGAAGAACTATAAAGGTAGACAGAAAGCAACCGCTGAAAAGATATTGAATGCCATTACTTCCAATAATCATGTGACTATCGCTGAAATGGCAAAATTTGCAAGTGTAAGTGATAGAACTATTAAAAGATATTTAAAGGATATGCAAGAGTTTGGGGCTGTTGAACGAAAAGGTAGTGACACAGATGGTGAGTGGCTATTACACTAAAAAATTGATAAGTATGGAAACTATGTGAGGTCACTTACATGAAGATTGGAGAATTTGCCAAAAAGCATCAGGTAACTGTTGATACAGTCCGTCACTATATAAACGAAGGCTTGCTTACGCCACTTCGGGAGAATACACAGTATAACTTCTCTGAAATTGATGATGGGGTAATGGATACAATCCTTCTTTTGAAGAGCATGAATTTCAGGTTGGATGAAATGAAGGCATACCTGCTCGTGCAGACTATGTTTACCAGTAGTACATACAGCTATCTTGGCAGCTTTAAGACTGATTTTGAAAAGAAGCTTTTGGAAAATCAGAAAGAGATTGAGAAGCTTTTGAGGGTAAACAAGATAATTGAAGATAAGCTGTCTGAGTACAACAAAGGCTTTTCTTTCAAAAGGGGCATTGCTCTGGGATTGTTGCAAAGCCTTCAATGTTCTGAATGCGGGAACCTTCTTGACCTTGAAAAGCCGGAGCTTTCTCATAATGAAATTCTTGGTGGTGAGCTGGTTTGCCCTAAGTGCGGTAAAAGATATTACATAAGGTATGGAATTCTTTCAGATAAGCCCATAGATGATATGGAAGATCGCACAGAAGGCATATCTGAGATAGCTGAGAACTATCTTAAAAAGAACGATGAAGCCTATACTCTTACAGTCCGGGAGTTTTTTCAAAAGGTAGCCGAGGTTACCGCAGATGGCTGTAAGGATGCTCATAATATCATGATAGTTGGAGATGCCTGCGGCTTTATA
>NZ_JAILQF010000346.1 GCF_024699075.1 Butyrivibrio sp. | reverse complement strand
TCTCTGTTAATTTTCCATAAAAATATGGTAGTATAAAAGCTCGTCTGTCTTACAAAACGACAAAAAATAATTTTGTTCTTGACTTACATATTATTTATATAGAAAATATACATTTGGTATAAATAACACCTTGACAACTTTATACTTCTATGAAAAGTTGAACGTAATAACGATAAATTATATAATTATAATAACAGATATAAACTAATGTTATAACGATAATTTACCGATATTAATACAGTAGGCAATTTACAGACTTTGGCTATTACTCACTATGACATCTTGGACTTGACTTATTTAGAAAGGAGACATAATATGCCCAAATTCCACTGTAATATCATCAAAAAATCGTTAACTTTAATAACGACTTTTGTTTTGTTTATTTCTTTTTGGTTTACACCTTTAACTTCTTATGCTGATGAAGGTGCCTGCGTCACAAAATGCAGCTCCTCTGTCAAAGATTCTACTGTTACTACCTATTCTACATATTACCTGAGTTTTATTCCAGTAGAGCTTCAGGATATTTATATGGCTGATGGTGGCAATATCCGTGTTTATTATGAATACGACCCGCTTCCTGAAATAGATACTTCTGGCTGGACTAATACCGGCAATATCATTGGCTATTTTGAGTGGGGGAGCGGCCCTCTTATAATGCTTAGTACCAAACCCGTAGAAAGAGCTTCTGCCTGCGCCTGCGATCAGGCTCAGATTACTATATGCCATGAGTTTGGACATTATATCACCATAAAGTCCAATATGCTCCGCGGAATATCTTCTGATTACAGGATTTCAGCTTCTTTTGAAGAAGCTTTTAATGCAGAAAGATATAATTTTACACTTTCCTCCTGCAATCTTCCTACAGGCTATAAGAAAAATATAAGTCGTGCAGCTGCATCTGTCGAGTTTTATGCAACAATTTTTGCTGGTCTTATGTTATATCCTGCTGATACAATAGCAACTTTCCCGACTTGTTCTGCCCTTGTAATGGATGATATGAATTATATAATAAGCAGCTACAGTAATTAATTTAAAAATGTGATCATTTCTATGTTACCTTGAAATGATCACATTTATTTTATTATGCAGAAAGAAAACCCGTTATCTTTTGATGATTTATTAGTTTGCTCAGGCGAGCTTCCAGCCTACAGCCTGTTTTCGTCCCTGTACGAAATTCCTGTATATTCCATCTTCTTTTATCAGCTTATTATGATCACCCTTTTGAACAATCCTGCCTCCATCTATTACAAGTATCTGATCTGCATGTCTTACAGTTTTAAGTCTGTGAGCTATCATAATAATAGTCTTTTCTTTGGTAAGATTTTCTATTGCCTGGGTCAGCTCTTTCTCATTCTCAGGATCGACATTCGCTGTTGCTTCATCAAGGATTATTATTGGAGCATCCTTCATAATAGCTCTTGCTATGGCGATCCTCTGCTTTTCACCACCTGAAAGTGTGGCGCCTCCTTCACCTATAACAGTTTCATAGCCGTCAGGAAGGGACATTATAAAGTCGTGGCAGGCAGCCCTTTTGGCTGCATCCATTACTTCTTCAATTGAAGCATCCGGCCTTCCGAATCTTATATTATTAGCAATTGTATCTTCAAAAAGATATACCCTTTGGAATACAAAGCTGAAATTCTCCATAAGAGAATCAAAGCTATAATCCTTTACATCTCTTCCGCCAAGAGTCACCTTGCCCTCATCTACATCCCAGAATCTTGCTATAAGTGATGTTATAGTTGTCTTACCACCTCCTGAAGGGCCAACTATAGCTGTTGTAGTATTTTCTTTGATATCAAGAGTTACATCATCTATGATCTTTTTGTTCTCATAAGCAAAGCTTACGTGCTCCATGTGGATATCCCTGTTGTCTGGTTTTATATCCTCTCCGTCTATATCCATCTGCTTTATATTCAGTATTTCGTTCGCAAGATCAACGCCTTTACCTATGACTCGCAAAAGGGCTGTATATATTCCAGCAGAGTTAAGAGATTCAAATAACATAAATGAACTAAGAAGCATTGTAATAGTATAGGTAAGCTGCATGGAACCGTTTATATAATAGTATAAGGAAGCTCCAGCTATCACTACTCCCGTAAATTTGCAGAGAAAAGTCTGGATTCCTACCATGGGAATTGCGGCAATTTCTGCCTTTATATCCATATTCTTTTTTCTATCTATTGCTGACTTTATTCTTGCATCGTTTCTTGCAAAGAGATTATAGTTTCTTATCTCCGCTATTCCCTGAATGTATTCAAGGACTACACCGACCATATTCCTGTCTGCTTCAAGCTTTAAGTTTGCGACACTGGCAACCATCCTGTTGGTGATCTTATTGATAAAAAAGAAGATAACTATTCCCACAAGTGCGATAAGGCCTATTCTCACATCAAACAGGAAAATACAAACACCTATAACAACAGTTGTAATAGCTCCTGACATGATCATCATAACGGCCCTTGTTGCTATATCTCCAAGCTGCTCCATGTTGTTGGTAGTAACTGAAGTTATATGTCCCAGTGAAGTATCGTTAAAATATCCCATTGGCAAATATCTTAAATGTTCACCTATCTCTATCCTTTTGCCTGCTGCCGTTCTGTATCCTGCCTCTGTCTGCATCATCTGAGAGAAACGGTTAACGACCATCTTGCCAACAGTACTTATTAACATAAATCCAAGAACAATATATATAGTATTGGTATCTACTCTTTTTTCTATAACTGCACTTATTGCAAAGAAAGCAGCCGGTATTCGCATAGATCCGAAAATTGCATCGATTACGCCAAGTATGGCTGACAGATAGAATTTATTCCTGTTTTCTTTGCTGCAAAAATCAAAGAACTTTTTTAACATCTCAAGCATTGAGTGCCTCCTTACTTGCAACATCTTCAACCTTTATTGCATCATCATCTCTAACCATACTGTGAGCTTCCCACATGTTCTTATAGAGCGGGCACTTAACAAGGAGCTCTTTGTGAGTACCTTCAGCTTCAAGATTACCTTTATTTATAACGAATATTTTATCTGCATCTACTATGGTCGAAAGTCTGTGTGCTATGACAATAAGTGTTCTTCCCTTAATAAGTTTTGCAACGCTTGCCTGAACAAGGGCTTCATTTTCAGGATCAGTGTAGGCTGTTGCCTCATCAAGAATTACAACAGGAGCATCCTTGAGCATAGCTCTTGCTATACATATTCTCTGCCTCTCGCCGCCGGACAGATGGCCTCCTGCACCTCCAACTACTGTGTCATAGCCATGTTCAAGACCCATGATAAAATCATGGCATCCTGTACCCTTTGCAGCGTTTATAACATCTTCATCAGTAGCTCCTGCTCTTCCGAGTCTGATATTCTCTTTGATGCTCATGTCAAAAAGATAATTATCCTGGGCTACATATGCTATCTGACTTGTGTAATAATCCAGCGGCAGCTCTTTAATATTAACGCCTCCATAGGTTATCTCTCCAGAATCCACATCCCAAAGAGAATCTATAAGCCTTGCTATAGTACTCTTTCCTGATCCTGAAGGACCGACAATCGCATTTATATCACCTTTATTTATTTCCATGTCAATTCCGTGAAGAACCTCTTTGTCCTTATAGGTAAATCTGACATTGTTAAGGCGGATATCGCTTCCAACAGGCTTTTTGGTGATCTCTTTAGGTCTTTCCATATCCTGTCTTGTAAGAATCTCTGTGACTTCTCCGAATATGGTCTGCATTTTCATGATGTCATCCATATAGGAAAAGGCTACTACAAGAGGTGCAACAAGACCTGAAGAAAGAATGATACTTGTAATAAAGTTTTCAGGAGACAGACTTCCATTTATTATAAGTAAAAGTCCTATAGGAAGAACTCCAAGAAGAGTAGCAGGCATAAATGAAAGACTTCCTGCCTGCCACCAGATGCATTTTCTCATCCAGTCGATAAAACAGTCTGCGCCTTCTTTTGCAGCAATAACAAACTTCTCATAAGAGGAGCCGGTCTTGCCAAAGGCTTTGATAACTTCTATTCCGTTTATATATTCTACTGCTGTATCATTAAGCTTCTTGGTCTTTTCAATGGTGATCTCAAAATTACCCTGACTTTTAATCATCATTACTGCCGCAAAAAAGACTCCTATAACGGCCGGGATCAGATTTGATAACCCTAGTCTCCAGTCAAGGGTTAAAAGATATACGAACATAACTACAGGGAGTAGGATATTGGCTGTGAATTCCGGAACAATGTGAGCCAGAGTTGTCTCCATGGAATCAACTCTTTCTACTATGATATTCTTATAGCTTCCGCTGTGATCATCCAGAACAGATCCAAGAGGTATCCTTGAAAGCTTGTCACAAAGCTGTTCTCTTATGCCTCCAAGAACTGTAAATGTTGCTACATGTGACAGAGTTGTTGATACAGAGTGAAGGAATACTCTAAGGAGCCAGCATACTCCCATTATAACGACCTGTTTAAGGTAATAACTAAAGTCTTTGTTACCTGCAAGGAGCTGTGCAACAATCTGCGAGATTATCACATAGGGTATAAATGACATTGCAACCCCGATTATCGCCAGCACTACACTACTTCCAAAATAAGATCTCTTTCTCCCGGCAAATTCCAATACCCAGGAAATGGTACTTCTTTTCTTCATGCTAATGCCTCCCTTTTATAATTGTGCAAACATTTTAAAAACCAAGGAAATCTCTCCAACCAAACCTGAAAAATGTATTCACTGTATCTGCATAGTGAACCGCCTCTTCATAGGTGAAGTCATGCCTTATCATTTCAAGAAACGCAGAATACTGAGCACTCAAAAGCAGATGCAGTTCCTTGCCATCAACTTTATTAACACTTCCTCCTATAAGCTTGTACTGTTTCATGAATTCCAGCGTTCCCTGCTCTGCCGCTCTTATAAGTTCCTGGAAGAAGCCGGAATATCTGGTGCCTTCACTTCCAAAGAAGAGAAGCTTTTGCTCATCATAGTTGGTATAAAGAATATCAACCATCATATGAACCTGACTTGAGTCATTCCACATAGCATCGGGACCATTTTTAAGACCCATATCTATCTCCCTGACGCATTCTGACTTACAAAAGTTATTCCATGTCTTTACTGCCGGTTCTACAACTGCATCAAATATCTCTTCTTTATTTGCATAATGCTTGTAAAGAGCTGCCGCGCTGATACCTACTTCCTTAGCTATGCTTCTCATAGAAGCATTCTTGAATCCCTTGCACATGAATTCATTTCTTGCCGCTTTTAAAATCTGTTCTTTAGTCTCCATATACCTGTTTCCATATGTATGAGATAATTTCCAGCAAGGTGGTTAACACTGTTAACCAGTTAGCTGCACCTAACATTATAGTTATCTATGGCTAACGTGTCAACGTAGTATTAGCCTGATATATAGCTTTTTAATAATAAATTTTATCATTAAGAAAAAGCTTTTTCTTCTGATCAGGTTAGTGTGTATAGAAGTAGAGATTTCTTTTGGACTGCGTGTTAAAGCACATTATTCATCAAATGTTTCGAAAAGGTATATGTGTTTTTTGTAACCGCATTGCAATATTTGCGTTGGGAATGTTGGGCTTTTATTCATAAGGAAATGTGGCAATCTTTTTTTGTAAATCATAGGCATAGCTTTTGGGGTGTCAGTTAGGTATATTATTTGTTTTTGGCTTTTAATATCCTAGTTACAATTATTTTTACAATATTGGTAGTCATTACTTCAAATAGTAATATAAGCATTCCCATATTTATATTATTTTTGGGAATTGTTTTTTTATACAGTTACTTATCTTTTTTTATTCTTGCATATTTTGTTGCAATAATAAGGAATACTGTTGATCTGATTTGATGATCGTAAGTGTAACCGCCTTCGGGCGGTTATTTTTGGAAAAAACTGTTTTACATAATTCTAATATATGACCAAAGATAATTATTTTCTTTTTTCTTTATGTTATAATCCTTTTTATGAAAAAAGTGGGATTTTAAATTGGAGGATTTTTTATTTTGGACACAAAAAAAGTATTATGGGGAATTATTATTTTTCTATTGTCACTTGTTGTTATCTTAAACTACGATAGCATTCATGATTTCTTTGGTACTTCCGTAAATCCATTAGATGATATATATGAATATGATAATCAGGAAATTTCTATTAGAAAACTATTTGAGGCATCTTATGAAGATATTTATTATGCTGATCATTGGGTTGCTACAGGAAAGTACTGTTATAAGTATGAATGGATTTCAGATCCTGATAATGAAGAATTCAGCACATCTGAAATAATTAATAAGGAAATTATCAATCTGACATATGATCATTACCATGATAATACAGATAATCATTTGGGAATATTGAGCGGAAGGCGCACATATCCTTATCATGAAGATTCGATTATTGGTGATCGTAAGACCACCAACCAAATAGCAACTTTCAAATATTATGATGGAATAATAAGTGGCACTACAAGACAGATCTACGAGTATACAGGTCACAAATGTTCATGTAAAGTTAGTCTTGAAAAGATTCTTGTGCCTGACCTAGATAATATATCAGAAGCAGTATCAAAAGGAGAAATTTCAGTAGAGTTTGATGGTTTAGTCGATGAACAAGGACACTTTGTTGTGACATTTACAGGACAAAGACTCCCATTTATTGATTCTGCTTTTTGGGGATATAATTATGATTTTAGTGAAGCGATATATACATTTGATGCAAAGTCAAGAATGATCGTCAATGTAACTCTTAAAGATTTGGATCTGTCTGAGGGATATGCTTCATTAACGCAAAGGTCAAGCACAGAACTGTATTTTAACATCGGTGATATATCGTATGGCAATTATGATATACCTGAAATTCCCCAAGTAATATGTCAGAATTCTGTGATCAATGATATTATCTCGGGAGATGGAACTTTCAAGCCAGGTTATGATCTTCTTTGTGAAGCTTCAGATAATGCTGCAGCAAGTGATATTTCCAAGATTTGGCGAAGTGCAGTTTCGTCAGGAAACGCCTTTTGTACATTAGAGGAACTATCTGAAAAGCTTTCAGAAAAAGCCTCGGGATATGATTTGGAAATCGTAAAAAAGGACTATTATATCAATGCTGAAGAAAACACTCTTTTTATAAGATATCTCATTACTCAAGATGATAACGAAATAGGATATATTGTAATGCCTCTGGCAGTTTATGGCGCTAAGATTCGTAATGATAACAATATATTGTCATTTGCTGAGGATGAGTTAACTGTATTCGAGGATGGATGTATTCGTGTCAATCATAGAAATACTTCAAGTATCACAACGGAAATGAATTACTGCTTCTATAATGATGGAATATTAAGAATTGATTATAAGGTCACCAGAGAATCTTCTTATTCAAGACTCTCGGATATAGAAGAGCTTACTTTGTTTACCAATGGAGATTATAAAAAACTACAAAAATTTATTGAAGAGAATCCCAATTCAGGATTTACTTGGATAGATAAATATGATGTTTATGAAAATGGACGTTTGAATACATATTATATTGCAGATGATACTGGTACTTCAGCAGGTCTTTCAGATGATACTATTTCTTTTGTATCTCTTGATCATATAAGCGAAATAACGTGTTACGAACCCTATAAAGAAAATGCTAGGTGGACTGATTTCTGAAAAAATTTTTTATCTCAGATTTAAAAATGGAAGCTTTAATTTTGCCTATAGAATTCTAAAAGAAACTAAGATATCAAATCTTCAAAATGATGAAGAACTTGCGCAATTTGCAGGTTCTGATTCTGAGAATCTTAAGACGTTTGCAATTATAAACAGGCTGAATATGCATCAATAGATAAATATCTCATAGTAGAAAATGGCAGCATTAATGGATATTATGTAATTGAGGATGAAAATCATCCTGATGAGTATGAAACAATCTATGATCTTCCGCTTATATCCAAAGATTCTGATGAAGATAAAACTGGTGATAATGTTAACGTAAAAAAGTCGAGTGACAAAGTTTTGATGAATAATAATAGAGATCAAGTATGAAAATGGTATATTTTCATACCCAAATTGATGACGCGAGCTCCATCAATTTGAACCATTAGCCACTCGCTTCGCTCGTGACATGAGGTTAAATTATGGATGTTTTTGACAGATATGCTCCATTTGTTCAGGACTTTATCTATAGAAATAACTGGGAATCCCTTCGTGCTATTCAGGTAGCTGCCGGGGATGCTATTTTTAATTCAGAAGATAATCTTCTTCTGTGCGCTTCTACTGCTTCCGGTAAGACTGAGGCGGCATTTTTTCCCATACTTACTATGTTTGATGAAGATCCGCCATCGTCTGTGGGGGCGCTATATATAGGGCCGCTTAAGGCTCTTATCAACGACCAGTTCATGCGCCTTAATGACCTGTGTCTGGAGGCCGATATTCCCGTATGGCACTGGCATGGTGATGTCAATCAGTCTCATAAGAATAAACTGTTAAAAAAGCCTTCGGGTATCCTTCAGATAACTCCGGAATCTCTTGAAGCTCTTATGCTTCATAAGCACGGAGATATCGCAAGGCTTTTTGGTGATCTTCGATTTATCGTAATTGATGAAGTTCACTCTCTTATGAGGGGAGATCGCGGAGGTCAGACTCTGTGCCTTATGGAGAGATTGTCCCGCATGGCTGGGGTTAATCCAAGGCGTATTGGTCTATCTGCAACTATAGGAGACCTTGAAGAAACCGGAAGATTCTTATCTTCTGGAACAGGTAGAGGCTGCATAATTCCTAAGATTGAGGATAAGGGTCAGGTATGGCGCCTTTCTATGGAGCACTTCTATATTCAGGGGCCGCAGGCAGGTGATCCGGCTAGGAAATCAAATAGGGCTATGGCTATGGAAGCTGAGGGTGATATTATTGACGCTGACGTTGTAAGTGCTACTAAGGCGTATACATCGAATGATACCTATGAACAATCCAGTGATAACAGCGCTTCTTCTAATATATCAGATAATATCAAAACTCTTCCTTATATAGCTCCTGCGACTGACGAAGCTCCCAAGGCTGCAGATCCCGGCATGGGATATATATTTGAACATACAAGGGGCAAAAAATGCCTTGTCTTCTGTAATTCAAGGGAAGAGGCCGAGGCTGTTACTACTACTTTAAGACAGTACTGCGAAGCAAGGCACGAGCCTGAAAGGTTCCTGATCCACCATGGCAATCTGTCAGTATCCTACAGGCAGACCGCAGAGGAAGCCATGAAGGATGAGGAGTCTTATCTTACTACTGTTACAACTTCTACTCTTGAACTTGGAATCGATATTGGAAGACTCGAGCGCGCATTCCAGATGGATGCTCCGTTTACTGTGTCTTCTTTTCTCCAGAGAATGGGACGAACAGGAAGGCGTGATGATCCGCCGGAGATGTGGTTTGTAATGCGTGAGGACGAGCCTGAGGCTAGGGCTATGCTCCCTGAGACTATTCCGTGGAAGCTCCTTCAGGGTATCGCTCTGGTACAGGTCTATATAGAAGAAAGGTGGGTCGAGCCTCCTGTCCTTGACAGGCTCCCATACTCACTACTCTACCACCAGACCATGTCTACACTGGCTTCCGGAGGCGAGATGACTCCTGGAGAACTGGCAGGAAGAGTCTTGTCACTGTCTTATTTTCACAGGGTATCTACAGATGATTACAGGGTGCTATTGCGACACCTAATTGAGATAGATCATATCCAGCAGACAGAAAGAGGGGGACTTATCGTAGGCCTAAAGGGCGAGCGGATCACGAACTCTTACAAGTTCTATGCGGTCTTCCAGGAGAATGTCGAGTATACAGTAAGGTGCGAATCCCAGGAGCTTGGCACCCTCTGCGCCCCGCCTCCTATTGGGGAAAAGATTGCTATCGCAGGTCGTACCTGGGTTGTTGAAGATATAGATCATAAGCGCCACACTGTCTATTGCCAGATGGTCAAGGGTCAGGTTCCGGCATATTTTGGCGAATGCCCCGGTGATATCAACACGCATATATTAGAGCGTATGAAAAAGGTCCTACTTGAAGATAAGGTCTATCCATATCTTATGCAAAATGCAAGGGCGAGGCTTTCACTTGGAAGAAAGAGTGCCAGAGCTGCAGGTATTACAGATAATCCTCTTATATCACTTGGGGGTAACATGTGGGCTCTCTTCCCATGGCTTGGAAGCTATTCATTCCTTGCGCTGGAAAGGTTCCTTAAAATCAAGTGTGCTCCGTATCTAGCACTTAAGGGCCTTGATTCTTCGCGCCCGTATTTTATTCAGTTTACTATGAAGGCTGACAGGAATACTTTCTACGAAGTTGTGTGTGATATGGCAGATGAGCCACTTGATGCCATGGAGCTTCTCTATCCTAAAGAAGTTCCTGTGTTTGAAAAATATGATGATATTCTTCCGGAAGAACTTGTGCGAAAGGGCTTTGCCTATGCAGTTCTTAATAAGGACGAGATGCTGGACCGTGTCAGATCATGGAGGATATTCATTCAAGACAAAGTAGGCAATAAGACAAGCGCAAAAATTGCTGATAAGAATGATAGTGTAACAGAGTAATACTTACACAAAAACAGGCACCCTTTTTTATGGGGTGCCTGAAATCTTATTAGTCTTATTTAACTACGATATTAAGAATCTTACCTTTAACATAAATTACCTTTACAACGTTCTTGCCATCGATGAATTTATTAACAGACTCGATTCCTTTTGCCTTTTCAAGTGCTGACTCCTGAGTGTCATCATCTGTAAGCCCTACAACGCCTCTGACTTTACCATTAACCTGAACACCGATCTCGATAACGTCTTCTTTGCAAAGAGCTTCTTCATAAGTAGGCCATGCTTCGTAAGCGATTGTTTCGTTATGTCCAAGGAGGCTCCAGAGCTCTTCACCTGCATGAGGACATACG
>NZ_JAILQF010000330.1 GCF_024699075.1 Butyrivibrio sp. | reverse complement strand
CTTTAGATATGTTATAAGCATCACCCATGTCATTACCTGATCCATCATAGAATCTGCAATAACATGGAGTACAGATGATGAAATGAGCATCTGGAGATATTTCTTTGAGCATCTTGATACCTTGATTTAATGCACCATAGTAAGTATGCTCATCATAAGGATTATCTTTATTGTAGATATCAAGACCCATATAGTAATCATTATATCCATATTCAATAATATAGTAGTCAACCTTTTCAGGCTGAATGGAATAAAGGACAGTAGCAAATTCTTCATTAAGAGAGTTTGAATAACTTGATATTTCAAGATCTCCTTTAAGCATATGACATATAGCCGTGAAGTTAGCTTCTTCGTAGTCGTTATCGCCTTCTTCGGTACTGTTACCATTTTGAGTTCTCTTAACTGCTGCACATGTTCCACCAACTCCAAGATTATAATGAAGGGCGTTCATTTCTTCACCAACAAGTTCTGAAATAGACGTTCCTGAATTTCTCCAGTTATCAAACTGGCTGTCACCAATAAATACAAGCTGAAGGTCTCCATCCGGTACAGGCTCATTACCGCCACCATAAGGATCCTTAGTTACTGTTGTTGTCTCGTCTGTAGAAGCATTGGTAGAAGCTGTAGATGAAGCTTCTGAATTGTAGGTAGCTCCGGAACTAGCCTCTCCTGAGTTTAGATATTCGCTTGAATCAGAAGTAGCATTTGAAGATGAACCGCTACTAGCTTCGCCTGAGATCATAGTTGACGCAATATTTGAAGCAGAACTATCTGCAGAAGAAATATCACTTGCTGTAGAACTTGCATTTCCTGACATGCTTTCGCCGCTTATTCCAAGATTAGAAATAGAAGGAGATGTGCAGCCGGTTAACAAGGTGGTTGTAAGGATTAACGACGTGACTGATAAAAGATTATGAATAGACATTTTTCCTCCCCGTGAAAATATTACGAAATTATTACAAAGCTTATTTTAACACATATACTCAATCCTTGCTATAAAATCACCTTAAAATAGGATATTGAATAGCTTTTTAAAGTTAGAACGTTTATAATGTTTTAGTATTGGGCAAGGTACAGAGCTATTCTTGGTACTAATTTTTTTGAAATTAGTATGATATTAGAAGAGCCTCTAAGTAATAGATAGAGATATTTGGTTTTGTGAAATAACGTGGTAGATAGTTATATTTAAGACATGGAACTTATAGTTTCTTGTAAAAAAGTGAGGGTAAAAATGAAGAGAGCGCTTGTTATAGGTGCAGGACCTGCGGGTCTTACAGCTGCATATGAACTTTTAAAGCAGTCCAAAGACAAGAATGATCCGATTGATGTAGTTGTATTTGAAGAGTCAGATGATTTTGGCGGTATAGCCAAAACTGTTAATTATAAAGGTAACCGTATGGATATGGGCGGTCATCGCCTTTTTTCCAAAATTCCTGAAGTTAATGAGTGGTGGGATAAGATGCTTCCAATGCAGGGAGCACCTTCAAGAGACGATATAATGTTGAATAGAAGTATGCCACTTATGAAAGGAGGACCTGATCCTGAGAAGGAAGATGAGGTCATGCTTACAAGACACAGAGTAAGCCGTATCCTTTTTGATGGCAAGTTCTTCGATTATCCTGTAAGTCTTAAGTGGGAGACACTTAAAACTATGGGATTTGCTACTACTATGAAGGTTGGATTTTCATATCTTGCAGCTCTTCTTCATAAGAAGCCTGAAGATAATCTTGAGAATTTCTATATCAACAGGTTCGGCAGAAGGCTCTATGGTATGTTCTTTGAATACTATACAGAGAATCTCTGGGGCAGGCACCCATCTGAAATAGATGCAAGCTGGGGAGCTCAGCGTGTTAAGGGTGTCTCTATAACAGCAATTCTTAAGAATATGTTCCAGAAGGCTTTCCATATTAAGAGTAAAAAGGTTGAGACTTCTCTTATAGAAGAGTTCAAATATCCCAAGTATGGCCCTGGTCAGATGTGGGATGTTACTGCGGCAAGGATTGAGGAGCTTGGTGGTAAGATAATAAAACATGCTAAGGTAACAGGTATCACCAAGGATGACAATGATCATATAGTGTCTGTGACGTACGAACATGACGGCCAGATGAAAACAGAAAGTGGTGATTACTTCATTTCTTCAATGCCTATAAAAGACCTCGTTGGCGGCATGAATGATGTTCCTGATGAGCCTAAGAGAATAGCTAAGGGACTTCCGTACCGTGATTACATGACACTTGGAGTTCTGGTTCCAAGGATAAATCTTAAGAATGAGACTAATCTTAAGACAGTATCTAATATAGTTCCTGATTGCTGGATCTATGTTCAGGATCGTAATGTTAAGATGGGACGACTTCAGATCTATAATAACTGGTCGCCTTATCTTATAAAGGATATTGAGAATACTGTATGGCTTGGCCTTGAGTATTTCGTCAACGAAGGTGATGAATACTGGAACATGACAGAAGAGGAGTTTTCAAAGCTTGGCGTATCTGAGATGGTTAAGCTTGGACTTATCGATTCTGCTGATGTTGTTATAGACACACATATGGAGAAAGTTAAGAAGGCATATCCTGCTTATTTTGACACATATGAAGAGATAGATACACTTACAGCTTATCTTGATACAATTGATAACCTGTTCTGTGTAGGACGCAATGGTCAGCACCGTTACAACAATATCGATCACTCAATGATCACTTCTTTTGAAGCTGTAAAATGTATCATGACAGGTTCTACTGACAAGTCAGCAATCTGGAATGTTAATACAGAGAAGGAATATCACGAAGCTACAGCTGATGAGAAGATTGAGGAAGGTAATGAAGTAGACTGAGATGCTAGAAATATAGTCAGTAGTAAGATAGGATAAAGCTATCTGTATAATTTGAGATAAATAAGTATATCAAATATATATAGGCTATATTATTTGAGATAAGAAATAATTATTTCAGTTTAATGCAGTGATTATAAAAAAACATAAAAGGAAGAAATTATGTCAAACCCGATTTTATGGATTGTGATTCCATGCTATAACGAAGAAAATGTACTTCCGATCACTTCACCACTTTTTTTGCAGCAGCTTAAGAAGATGGTTAATGAAGGGAAAATATCTGATAAGAGCCGAATCCTTTTTGTTAATGATGGATCAAAGGATAGAACCTGGGATATCATAACAGAACTTTCACAAAAAGATGAGCATTTTATTGGTATATCCCAGAGCAGAAACCGTGGCCACCAGAATGCTGTACTTGCTGGTCTTATGGAAGCTCGTGATGTATGTGATATTACCATATCAATAGACTGTGATGGACAGGATGATATTGGAGCCATGGACAAGATGCTTGACGCTTATCTTGGCGGAGCAGAGATTGTGTATGGTGTAAGATCCAAGAGAGATACGGATACATTCTTTAAGAAGTTTACAGCAGAATCTTTCTACAAA
>NZ_JAILQF010000312.1 GCF_024699075.1 Butyrivibrio sp. | reverse complement strand
TACAAGTACCATGACTCCTTTTGGATGGAGTTCTTTGACAAAAGCATCTGCTATCTGAGCTGTAAGTCTTTCCTGAACCTGAAAACGTTTTGCAAAAACGTCAACTGTACGGGCGATCTTACTAAGTCCCACAACTTCTCCGTCAGGAATGTAAGCAACAGCTGCTGTTCCATAGAATGGAAGCATATGATGCTCACAAAATGAATAAAGAGGAATATCCTTCTCTATTACAATATCTGATGTTTCCACATGGAAACGTTTTGCAAGATGAACGGCTGCATCCTCTGTATATCCTGCTGCCAGCTCATGATACATTCTTGCAATTCTGTCAGGAGTCTCAAGAAGACCTTCTCTGTTTATATCTTCTCCGATTCCTTCAAGTATAAGTCTTACACCTTCTTTAATCTTATTATCGTCCAAAGTACTTCCTCCATATTCTCACAAATCCAAATATACTAATTAAATATTTTCCAGCTATAAACAATATGAGATCATTTAAGCATACTTTATATAATTTTCCTGATCTGTCCTATGTAATTATGAGATCAATCAAACATCCTTTAAGATAAGCTTCCTGATCTGTCCTATATAATTATGAGATCAATCAAACATCCTTTAAGATAAGCTTTCTGATCTGTCCTATGTAATTATGAAATCAATCAAACATCCTTTAAGATAAGCTTCCTTATCTGACCTATATAATAAAGTGATCCAAATGCGCATATTACATCATCACTTTCTGCATCCAAAAGCGCCTTGTTAAGCGCATCCTCAACGCTATCAAAATCCATAGCCTCTGCGCCAAATGACCTGAAAGTATCTGCAAGCTCCCTTGCAGATAAAGCCCTGTTATTAGGCGGTGTGATCGTATAAAAGATCTTCCCAAGCGGCGCAATCTCTTTCATCATGCTCTTATAGTCCTTATCAGCGAGAACACCGGCTATAAACATGATCTTTTTATCTGGAAAAAGACGCTTAAGACTAGAGCATAAAACCTTGATCCCGTCAGGGTTGTGAGCTCCGTCTACTATAACCTTGGGATTATCCTGCAACAGTTCAAATCTGCCTTCCCATTTTGTATTAATAAGTCCCTCTTTTATAGCCGTATCTGTTATCTTCTCATAGCCTTTACTTTGTAAGACAAGTGCTGCTGTTATAGCAAGAGAAGCATTTCGTATCTGATAATCTCCAAGAAGACTTATCTGATATGTTTCCTTTATTTCTTTATTAAGCGCAGTATTCTTCCCATTTTCTATGGAAGATGGGTCAAAGTCATATTCAAAATACTGGCCTGTCAGATCATATTTAAGCGCTTTATCATTTAAAGGCTTACCGGAAATAAAGAGCCTGCATCCTCTTTCTTTGGAAACGTTTCTGAAAACCTCCATTACTTCAGGCGCCTGATCATATACAACTACGTCTCCGCCCTCTTTCATGATGCCGGCTTTCTCACCGGCTATCTCAGGAAGGGTATTGCCCAGATACTGCATATGATCAAAACTAATTGAAGCAATAACTGCAGCTTCCGGAGTCTTTATGACATTAGTAGAATCTATCCTTCCGCCAAGGCCTACTTCAAGAACTACAAAATCACACTTTTCATGTTCGTAATAAAGGAATGCTATGGCATTAACCTGCTCAAATTCTGTCGGCATCGAAAGCCCGTCAGATACCATGCTATCAGCTGCATCCTTGACCTTTTGTGTCAAAAGAGCAAGTACCTCTTTATCAATCTCCTTCCCATCTACCTGTATTCGTTTTGTGAACCTGTCAAGAGATGGCGAAATGTAAATTCCTGTCTTATACCCTGCTGCCATAAGAATATTGGATATAAAGGCAACTGTAGAGCCTTTTCCATTGGTGCCTGCAACATGGACAAATTTAAGTCTGTCCTGGGGATCGCCAAGGCGCCTCATAAGCTCTTTCATTCTGTCGAGACCAAGATCTATACCGAACTTCTCGATTGATTCGATATAGCTTAGTGCCTGTTCATAATTCATCATATGCAATAAAAAACCTCCTTATGCTTGTCCTGACAACTACATAAGAAGGTATATTATCCTGGTATGTAGCAGCGGGATGCGACTCCAAAACCGCAAGACAAGTCTTTTCGTCCAAGTGACAACTCCCTGTTCACCCGGCACTTAACGCTTTGAAATCTACTCTGCATTTATATTATTTGACCAATCGGTCTATATCTTTCGCACTAATACTACTATGTTTTATATTATAATTCAATACTTTTTATCATAAAAAAACAGCTTTCCAAAATCCAGATAATTACTAGCTTTTGGAAAGCCGATACTTTTTTCTTAAATCAATTTTATAATGTCACTCAAACCTTATCCAAAAGAAGGATTGATGAGTCTTGACCTGTTATTCATAGGAAGAAGGTCTGTCACAGCACAGTACTTATCTGCAATTGTGATAATAAAGCCTTCGATTGTCTGAGGCGGTGTAAGTGTCATAGGCCACATATGGTTACCTATTATATCTCTTCCTGTATCATCAAGATCGCCAAGAATACTTTGCGCTACCACAACTGAATCCTTAGGATGCTGCTGACAGCACTGGCTATTGTTTCTATATTTAAGATCTCTTCCAATGATTCCTATATCATGAAGAAGTGCGCATACTATAAGAAGCTGCCAATTAGTCTTTATCTTAAATACAACATAGAGAAAGTGACATATGCAAAAGCAAATACAGGCTACCCTGAAGCTGTGTCTTGCCACTGTTGTAAAATGATGATGTGTCTGAAGATCAGCCTCCTGGAACTGCCTTGATGCCATAACCTTGGCTCCAACTTCCTTAACTGTCTCCTGTGCTCTATATCTTATATTAACCATTAACGTACCTTATCTCATTTAATAATAGAAAAAGAATAAATTAAATGTCTTAAACATTTTTTGCCTACACATTTTCTTATTATAATCTTAAAACGATATTTTAACAACATATTTTTATGTTTTTATGATAAAAATCTTATCTATAAATCGATTGCTTGCACCAATATAGCTCCCAGAGCGGATCCTGAATTTTTGAACATTTTGTGACCATTTTTCTTTTATCATAAGACCATAATTATTGGGATCATAGATCAAAAAATGCTGCAATAGAGCTATTCGAGTTTGCTTTTGCCAACAGATCATTCATATCTCAAAGCTTCAATAGGATTTAGTTTAGCTGCCTTATTAGCCGGATAATATCCAAAGAATACGCCAAATATTATAGAGAATACGAGGCAGGCTATAACTCCTTTTACTGAAGGAGATCCCTGATAGCTCATAAGATTTGATGCCCCGATACCAAAAGCTACTCCAAGTATTACTCCAATAACACCGCCAATAAAGCATACAACTACTGCTTCTGTTATGAACTGCAGTCTTACCATGCCATTGGTAGCTCCAAGTGCTTTTCTTGTACCTATCTCTCTGGTTCTTTCTGTAATAGATACGACCATGATGTTCATAACACCTATTCCGCCTACAAGAAGTGATATAGCTCCAACTGCCATAAAGGCCATCTTCTGGGTATTGAGCATGCTTTCCATTTCCTTGATCTCAGCCTTCATACTGTATGCATATATATAATAGGCGTCATTATTCTTGTAATAATTTTCATTCATATATTCAGTAAGGCTGTAGGAAAGGGTTGTGGGATCTGCGCCTGTTTTGGTCAGAACATCAAAGCTTGATATCTTGGCGCTGTCTCTAAGCTGCCTTGTTGCTGTCTTATAAGGAATAAAAGCATTTGTCTGAATATCCTTCTGGCTTGTTCCGCTCCCATAGCCGCTATCATGATATTCATATACTCCAACTATTGTATAGATAAAATATTTATTATTTATTACAACTTCTACATTCTGGCCAAGAGCCTTATCCTTATCTCCATCAAACATATTTGTGACATATTTGTCGCTTACAAGGATTACTTTTTTGCCATCAGAATAGTCTTTTGAAGTAAAGGTTCTTCCTGAAAGTATGTTAAGGTTATTTTTCTTAATGCCTGTTTCATTACTTCCTATAAGCTGGATATTGGCATACCTTTTCTTATCAGTTACTTTCAAAGATCCAAGCTCTGCAGTTATAGATATGCCGCTTATCTGACTATTAAATGTTTTCTCTATTCCGGCAAGCATCTCCTGCGTAATATAGTCTTTGTCCTTCATACTACGGACATTTTCGCTGTAGTTGCCGCTTTCATCAGGCTTTTGGGTTATAAATACGCTTACAACATTGGCTCCCATATCACCCATGGAAGTCATTGTTGCCTTATTCATGGCATCACTTACTGTCATTATCGCTATCATTGATGCTATACCTATTACTATTCCAAGCATAGTAAGCAGGGTCCTCATCTTATTAGCATAAAGAGCTGATAGTGACAGCTTTATATTTTCTAATATCATCTGAATTTCCTCTTTTACCTGTGATAATTTTCGCCTTGTCTTTCGCCTATTATCATTCCATCCCTTAGGGTGAGTACTCTTTGAGTTTCTTCCGCGAGTTCGTTAGAGTGTGTGATAAGGACTATGGTTATGCCATTTTCTTCATTAAGCTTATGGAAAAGGTCCATAACAGCTCTTCCAGTTGCACTATCAAGCGCTCCTGTAGGTTCATCAGCAAGGATTATTGCAGGATCATTGACAAGAGATCTTGCTATAGCAACTCTTTGCTTTTGTCCTCCGGAAAGTTCATCAGGCTTGTGGTCCATTCGCTTATCCATTCCGACAAGCTCTAAAAGCTCCATGGCGCGTTCTCTTCTTTTCTTGGCCTTTACACCTGCATAAAGCATGGGGAGCTCGACATTTTTAATTGCACTTGTTCTTGGAATAAGGTTATATGTCTGGAATACAAAGCCAATCTTTTGATTTCTTATGGCAGATAACTGATTGTCCTTTGCTTTATTCATGTCTATCCCATCAAGTGTATAGGATCCTTTTGTTGGCTTATCAAGTATTCCTATTATGTTCATAAGAGTTGATTTACCTGATCCTGACTGACCCACTATTGATACGAATTCGCCTTTTCTTACTGTAAGATCTACGCCGTGTAATATTTCAAGCTCATTTTCTTTTCCCACATTAAATCTTTTAATGATGCCTTTGGCATCGATCATAATATCGCTCATCAGTACATACCTTCCGTAAACTCATCTCCTGCTTCTGTTTGTGCAGAATCATCAAGGCTCATATCAGGTATTACTACCTCCATTCCTTCTGTAATTCCCTCTCCTTGTATCTGGACATAATAGTCTGTCTTAAGGCCAAAGGTTACATTTATGTTCTGAGTTGTCTTATTACCGTTTTCATCAGTTCCTGTAACAGCCTGGATGTAGGACTGACCATTCTCATCTGTCTGAACTGAAGATTCTGAAACTGTAAGAGCATCCTTGGCTTCCTGCTGGATGATAGTAAGCTTTGCACTCATTCCAATACGAAGTCTCTCACTTGGATTAGTAATAGTAACTTCGATAGGGTAATCTGTGCTTGTAGTATTAGCGCTGGAATCATTAGTTGAAGTTGTAACTGTTGTATTCTTAGGAACAGGTGATACGAAGGTAAGTGTTCCATCCATAAGTTCATCGCCTGTAGTATCAGTCTTGATCTGAACCTTCATTCCCTCGTAGATATCACTTATATCATACTGATCAACTGTCGCTGATACCTTATATCCGCTATCATCCTGTAAAAGAGCGAGTTCTCCGCCCTTATAGGTATCGCCCTGCTTTACATTTATAACTGTGATAACTCCTGCAGCCGGGGCTTTAATAGTAGCCTTTTCAATCTGAGTAGTATACTTGTCAACTTCCTGCTGAGCTGTAAGTTCACTGGTCTCTGCAGATAATTTACTGCTTTCTACAGAATCTGCACTGTCTGCTACAGTCTTTTGATTATTTCTTGTTGTATCTTCCTGATTCTCCTTGGCTTTATCAAGGCTTTCCTGATTACTCTTGGTCTGGGATTTGGCGCTGTCGTACTTGGACTGGGCTTCTGACTGCTTACTTTTAGCTTCTGACTGCGCTGTCTGTGCATCAGAAAGTGTTGTCTGCTTACTTTCAAGATCCCTTTGAGCATTCTTGCTTTCGCTTTGCGCATTTTCATTTGCTTTTTCTGCATTATTCTTAGCTTCAAGTGCTGAATTATATTTATTCTGAGCGTCTGTTACAGCCTGGCTGTTCTGTGCACTTGTAAGTGCAGATTTTGCATTATCAAGAGCTGTTGTTTTTGAATCAAGCTCCGTCTTTGCATTATCCATTTCAGTCTTAGCTTTATCCATGGCTTCCTTTGCAGAATTCATTTTAGCTTCTAAGTTTTTGAGATTACTATCATCAGAGCTATTATTACTTACGCTATTACTTGCATTAGCATCTGCATTAGTAGCTGCACTTTCAGTAGAGTTCTCAGTTTGAACAGATGAGTTAGAAGCTTCAGCATTTGATTTTGCTGTTTCGTAAGCACTTTTTGCGTTATCATATTCGGTTTTAGCTGTATTATAAGCACTTTCTTTGCTGTCGTAGTCTGATTTAGCTGTATCGTACTTAGCTTGGGCATCACTTACTTTTGCATTTGCATCATCTATAGCACTTTGAGCATTAGCTTTAGCTTCATCAAGTGCAGCCTTGGCATCAGAAAGTGCACTTACTGCATTATCGTAGTCTTTCTGGGTCTTTTCTGCTGCATCGGCTTTGCTATTAACATTGTTTTGTGCGTTCGTTACATCATTTTTGGCATTTGTAACTGCAGAATCTTTACTCTTAACATCTGAGTTAGCTGTATTAACATTATTTTGTGCTGTTGCCATCTCACTTGAAGACTTATCAAGTTCATTCTGGGCTTTATTAACATCGTCCTGAGCTCTTGTATTTTGAACAGAAGCTGTTTCTGAAGCATTTGAATAGCTTCTTTCAGAAGATTCTACATCTATATCATTTTTTGACTCTGTTGCTTCAAGATTCTTCTGCGCTATTTCAAGTGAACTTTCAAGAGAAGTTGTGTCAAGGACAGCTATTACATCGCCTGCGCTTACTCTGTCACCTACAGAAACTTTAAGCTCGTTAACAGTAACATCAGTTATCTCGCTTGAAAGGCTGTAGCTTGCGGTACTTGCAATTGTTCCGTTTACTGCAATGGATTTTGCAAGATCCTGCTTAACTACATTCTCTGTAGAGATAGTCTGAACAGCATTTTCATCACCTGCTTCTTTTCCAAAGGCAATAGCTGAAACCGCAAGGCATCCTGCCAGTGCTACTGCAATTGTACTTACAGCCAGTTTCTTATGTCCTGTAATTTTGTCTTTAACTATTTCTTTTCCTTTAGAAATATGTTCCTTTAATTTTTGAAATTTAACTAAGTCGATCATTTGAGCCTCCTAAAGCATTTATGCATTACCTGTATTCGTTTCTGACAGCATACGCAGTTACAATGCGTTTGTGTTTAAACTATTCATATTTCTTCGAAGAATAACTATAATGATCTATCTTTAAAACAAACTGTATCCAAGCTGAAATTTAGCTGAATAAAAAACGCAGACTCCATAGAATCTGCGCTTTTTGTAAAAATACATATTTATTATTTTTTAAACTTACTATTCCACCCAGGCAACAAGGTTCGTTTTAGGAACTTAACCTGTAATCCTTGATAGTTCAATTGCATGATTTACTTATTTATCTACTGTTAAACTTTTCAGCTGTCTTTCTTACATCATCCGATGCAGCTATAAAAGCATTTACAATATCCGGGTCAAAATGTGTGCCGGATTCTTCCTTTATAATATTCATAGCTTTCTCAAATGAAAAAGCCTTTTTGTATACTCTGTCAGAAATAAGAGCGTCAAATACATCTGCTATTGCCATGATCCTTGCTGATAGCGGAATATCTTTTTCTTTAAGCCCCTTTGGATATCCCGTTCCATCCCATCTTTCATGGTGATATAGGGCTATATCTCTGGCAGTTTCAAGATAACTTGCCTGAGTGATCGACTCTATAAGCTCATCGATTATTTCTCCTCCATAAACAGAATGAAGCTTCATTATCTCGAATTCTTCTTTAGTAAGCTTTCCAGGCTTATTAAGGATTGCATCAGGTATTTTTATCTTACCTATATCATGAAGAGGGGCTGACTTAACTACATTATCAATATAATCGTCTGTCAGGATATCTGAATATATACCCATTCTCTTCATTTGTTTCATGATGATATTGGTATATTCTGATGTCTTTTTGATATGATCACCTGTAGATTCATCCCTGTTCTCTACCATATCTGCAATTATCATGATAAGGTCAGACTGCATCTGCTCTATATAGTCTGACTTTTGACGCATCTTACCAAAGTTTTTCATACTGTCTTTGGTAACCTGGATCATAGAATTATAAAGCCTTTCTATTTCATCTCCGGTATGAATATCCAGATCAGTAAGACGTTCTACATTGGCTTTTCTTGCTTCTTCACTATCGTATTTAAAATCTCTGGCTCTTACTACCATAGAATCAACCGGATAGATAACCCTGAATCTGGCTGTCCAAAGTCCTGTTATTATGATCACTATTATTATTCCGGAACACATGATAATAAGACGGATAATAAAGCTTCTTGTGTAATTGGAGAGATATTTCATCGAAACATCTGATCCGGCATAACATACCGTCTCACCCTTTGAATTATATACAGGTGTATATGATGTCATAAGCCATCCATATTCTTCATCAGCATTTTCGACAGGATCTATCTGACCACCTTCAAGAAGGATAGGAATATCATCCTTAAATGAATCCGTAAACTCTACAACATCTCCAGGCTTTGCCGCTTCAATATTCTCTGATTCAAGGTCAAATACGACATGACAGCCATCCGGCATGATTTTATACACATATATGTATTCTATGTCATCAGACAAGTCTCTGATATTTTCGAGTTCTTCAACAACTTTTTTGTATTCACTGCTTTGACCACCACTTTGTATATATTCATCTATCTTGTCTCCATCTATGATATTGGCAGCCATAACTGATGTACCAACTGCAAGTTCTTTATGCGTTTCCTTGGTATGGTTTACAAAAAGTGAGCTTGCTTCAAGTGCTACTACTATAAGAACTGCAAAACAGGTCAGTATAAGTGATATAGCAAAAACAGTACTGATCTTTACCGTTCTTGTATCGCTATCACTGATAATCTTTAATTCTTCATCGCTGACAGGCTTTTGAAGCCATCCTATTTCATGAAAAATCTTTTTGACATCAGAAGGGATAAGCCTGACCACAACTAAAGAAATAAGAAGACATAATGCAAGTAATACAAAAGATATTGTAAACACTATAATAAAAGATTTTGTTACAAGGCCAAGCGGTAAAGCTCCTATCATTTCTGAATATTTATTTGCAGTAAACAGATCCTCGTTCAGACGGCCTGACGCAATCTCGATGATACAGATAAATATAGAATTTAAAAATGAACACAAGCTAATATATGACAGTATGCCTGATATTTTTTTCAGATACCCGTTTTTGAAATAATATACCGTGAGGATAATACTAAGTATATTAACAAGACTATAATATATAATCTCATCTATGAAAATTGAAATTATGCTCTGCGTTATTAAAACAACCCAGACACTAAGACAATATCCGGACACTGCCGCAATTACCATAGAGCCGGCAAGGCCCAAAACAGGTATAAGCCCTATTTCGATCGACCAGATACTTATTATGCAGTTGAATAGGATTACAGGTACAATAAAAGCAAGTATTATACCTATTTTTTTTAATATACCTCTATTCATATCATCATCCCATAAAACTAATCTGACTTTGTTTTATTTTGCATCTTGGCTGTTTCTCTCACTTCATCAAGCGATAACATAAAAGCTCTTACTATGTCAGGATCAAAATGTGTTCCTGACTCTTGTTGAATAATGTCGATAGCCTTTTCAAAAGAAAAAGCTTTCTTGTATACCCTGTCAGATATAAGAGCATCAAACACATCTGCAACTGCCATGATCCTTGCTGAAAGTGGTATTTCTTCCCCTTTAAGTTTCTTAGGATATCCAAGTCCGTTCCACTTCTCATGGTGGTATAAAGCGATATCTCTTGCCACTTCTAAATAACTTGCCTGAGTTAGTGATTCGACAAGTTTACTTATGATCTCACCACCATATACAGAGTGAAGTTTCATTATCTCAAATTCTTCAGGTGTGAGTTTGCCCGGTTTATTTAATATCGCATCCGGTATCTTGATCTTACCTATATCGTGAAGCGGGGCTGACTTATACACATTATCCATGAATTCATCCGTAAGAACATCCGTATGAATACCTAGCTTTTTCATATTTCTCATGATAATAAGCGTATAATTAGATGTCTTCTTAATATGATCACCGGTTGATTCGTCCCTGTTTTCTACCATGTCTGCAAGAATAACGATAAGACTTGCCTGTACCTTTTCGATATAGTCTGACTTTTGCTGCATTTTACTAAAGCTCTTCATACTATCTTTGGTAATTTGCAAAAAAGAATGATAGAGTCTTTCTATTTCATCTCCTGTATGAATTTCAAGATCCTCAAGAAGCTTAACATTGTCCTTTCTGGCAGCTTCATTATCATAGCTGAAGAATCTGGCTCTTTCGACCATGGAATTAACAGGATATATGATCCTGTATTTGGCAACCCACAAGCCGGTTACAATAATAACTATTATTATTCCTGAACACAGTATAAGTAGTCGTATTAAGAACTGCCTTCTGTATAAAGACAGATATTCCATGGAAATATCTACTCCCGCATAACATACGGTTTCGCCCTTGGAATTATATATTGGAGAATACGACGTAAGCAGCCATCCATAATTATCATCTGATACAAAAGGCTCTATTGTACCTCCTTCTAAAAGTGTAGGAACAAACTGCTCAAAGGACTTGTCGAACCCAACTATTTCTCCAGGATCTGCTGCTATAACATCTTCAGTATCCAGATCAAAAACAACATGGCATCCGTCAGGCTTAATCTTATAAACATATATGAACTTTATATTGTCAGATACCCTTCTGATATTTTCCAACTCAGAAACTATTTTTTCATACTCTTCTCCCTGGCCTCCGGTTGCAACATAATCATCAATCTTGTCACCATCTATCATTTTAGAGACCATTTTGGATGCATTTTCCACCAGTTCTTCATTTTCCTGCTTTGTATAAACAATAAAAAGATTACTCCCTATAGTTGCAACAACCATAAGCACGATCAAGCATGTAGTAATAAGGGCTATTATAAATACCATTTTTGTAGTTATAGTTCTTGTCTTTGTATTATTAAGCCTTTCAATTTCATCATTATTTAAGACTTTTTGAAGCCATCCAAATTCGTATATATTTCTTTTGATATTTTCCGGTACAAATTTAATTATTGTAAAAGCGATAAAAAGACATATACACTGAGATGGCACTGACATGATAAAGAAAAACAAAAAAGAAATAAGAAGAAGGCTAACAGGATCCTCCAAATAGTTATCAAAAAAAGGATTGCTATATATAGTATTATCCCCAAATCTGTCAGCCTCTGCTACTATCAAACTACTTATAGCCGACACAATAGCAGAAGTCATTATAATATAAACAAATATTTTGGACTTTCTTTTAAAGTATCCTTTTTGAGAAAAATACGCTGTGCAAATAATTATCAGGATATTGATAATAGAATAATCTAGAAATTCTTTTATAAAATAGCTGGTGAGAATATGAGTAAGCAGAACGACCCACACACCCGGAAAATATCCCCCCATAATAGCTATAGTCATTGAACCGGCTATACCTAAAATAGGTGGTATCCCTAATTTTATAGAGATATAGCTAAGTACGAAATTGATCCCTATAACACTTAAATATACGATTAATACGGTAATCCATCTACTCTTACTGAGTTTGTTCATAAATACCATCCATTAATCTGATTTATGTATTTCTTAGTCCATAACCTTATAACTGATAATTGACAATTTATATTTATAATCCGGCACAAAATCACAGAACAAATACCTACAAATAGTATATCGACATATATAGAATAAATTTCACTTATTTTATTCTTTTAAAAAAAATAATTAAGAATTAACGCCGCAAAAAATAAGAAATAATTGTCATGAAATAATAAGAATGCGCTCAGAATCTGATCTATATTGTAGTTAGCTTCCAAAACACTACTTCAAAAATGCTTAACGGAGGATAGAAAATGGGTATGGACAAAAGACCTGCCGTCGAAACTCTTTTAGATGGCAGCAAATATTGGGAACATGAATTTGATAACTTTTATCTAAAAGTATATGTGCCTACAAACGACATTGATTCAAAGACAAACGATTATACTTTCAGAGCACCGCTTCTTCTTATCTTTGAAGAAGAAAGAAGAAAAAAGGATGAAGCAATAACATTTGCAAAAGAAACGGGGCTTAAAAGCATCGCTTCAGCCTATGATACAAGTGTACTATTTATATACCCTACCTGTGACGGTGCCTGGGATAATGCAACTGATGATCTTTATAAGGAAGTCATTGAGTCAGTTAAGATGTACCCCGAGTACGAAGATGGCATCGTAGAATGGAAT
>NZ_JAILQF010000293.1 GCF_024699075.1 Butyrivibrio sp. | reverse complement strand
TATCTCATATCCATGCTTATGAAGAAAGGCCATATCAAGCATATTGAAAAGTCGCCAGTTCTGAGGAACAGTCGGATTGTATGCAAAGCTTTTAAGGAATGCTGCTATATCATCTTTTTCCTTATCAGAATACTTGTCCCACACTTCCTCTGCACAGGCATCCAGGCCTATTACAAGAGCACAGGTTTCAACTGTCTGCTGAAATGGTCTTACGGGATCATCAGATGATACTCCGGCGTGGAGCTCTTCATAGGTCCCAACATATGCAGGATCATCTTTGATGCAGCAGCTCTTATAAATCTGATGCTTGTAATAATCTGCAAGCTTTATGCCATTGATCGTAATCTCCGGATCATTGTGGATCATAACTGATCCTATGAAAAAAGATCTGGTGAGTCCTTCAAATATTTCCGCCTTCTGCTCGGCAACAAGAGCATCACCCTTACTTTCCTTATGAGGATAAGTTACATCTGTTTCTTTTCTAGGTACTACTACAGGATGCTCTATAGAATCTATGTGCCTGAAGATTCCTTCAAGCATATATCTTCCGGCATCAAGCCAGCTATCACGTGTAAGTCCTGTATAAGGACTTAACTTAAAATCTGTAAATTTTGGTTCCCATATACTTTTACTATTCATATAAACTACTCCCATCAAATACCTTTGATCAAATACCTTAGATCAAATCTCTATGATCAGATTTCTGTATGATCTCATTTCTATATTTATAGCACTATGATCAGATGACCATGATTACTTATTTATTATCAAGCACTTACCAAATATAAGTTTCTTCACCTGTGATCCTGAATATTGCTTCTATAAGATAGTAGTCTCCGTAGATGATCGGGAACTCATGTTCCTTATCATGATAAGCTGCTGTACAGGATCTAAGTATGTTATCAGTTTCAGGATTCCAGTCGCTGTCATTATCTGTAAGATAGCGAAGGATTCTTTCAGCTGTCTTATCATATTTATCTGCAAGAACCGCAGCACCGTCACAGATATCCTTGCCTTCATTTCTAAGAGTCTTTGCAAGAAGGAGCATACCACTAGCTCCTATAGAAGCTGCGCAGGAATCTGTGTAATCAGGCTCTTTGGGCTGTCTGAAATCTAACGGAATTCTTCCGCTTTCAGGAGTGTTATCAGCAAAGAAGTCTGCACATCTTATTGCAGTTTCAAGATATCTCTTTTGACCTGTATGAAGAAAGCTCATTGTAAAGCCGTACAGTGCCCAGCTCTGACCTCTTGTCCATACTGATCCCTTACCATAACCCTGTCCGCCAGGCTCATCTACAAAGTCACCTGTTTCAGGATCAAATATAACAATGTGTCTGGCTGAGCCGTCATCTCTTACAAAGTGCTTGATCGCAGTATCTGCATGTGTCATTGCTATCTTCTTAAATCTCGGATCACCTGTGATCTCTGTCGCTATATATAAAAGAGGAAGATTCATAAGGCAGTCAATTATTGCCCATCCTGCATTATCTCCCTTTTCATCATTCCAGGCACGGATAAAGCCCGCGGGGTTAAAACGTCCTGCAAGATTAGCTGCTGCCAAAAGAAGTCTGTTATGAGAGTCCTTACTTCCTGTTAGAAGCTCTGAAGCATGAGATGTTGTAAGCCATTTAAAGCCGCTGTCATGGTCCATTCCATTATAATTCATAATGTTACCATCAAGCTTTTCTTCAAGCTCCATGGCCCTGGTCTTATATATTTCTTCTTTGGTTGCTCCGTAAAGCTGCCACATCATTCCGCCCCAGAATCCGTTGGTCCACCAGCACAGATTCTTGTCTGTCCAGTCGTCAAAAACTCCGTTTACTGCTGTATACGGAATTTTATCCCCTATTCTTTTTGCAACAGCAAGCTCCTTTTCCTTGATTTTTAAAGAAATCTCTTTAGCATAGTCCTTCATTTAATAACCACCCTTTCAATATTGTCTGATTCTTGAATACATGATTTTGGTCACTTCATTCAAGAAGTCATTTTTATACTTTGATATCACACTAATAGTCTAGACAATTGACTGATCATATATAATATCTGATAATACTTTATGACTAACATTTTCTGCTTTTTTGATTAATATAAGATGAGGTAAATCTATGTATGAAGTTTTCTACGGAGGCTATAATAAAGTACATCCTAAAGGTTTTATGATGTCCCGCCCAAAAGGTTCTGGTCACTACGTAATCCTGCTTATAAGATCAGGAGGCGAATATAATATAGCAAATGATCATAAGATTGTTCCTCCGGGAAGTGCCGTGATCCTTGATCCCAAGGTCGCCTATTCATATTCCAATCCCAAGGGTCAGTATATAGATGACTGGCTTCACTTTACCTTTACAGGCAGCAACATCATCACAAGAAAGCTCCTTCCTCTTAATACCTTTTTTACCTTAAATGATATAGAAGATCCAGCTACTCTTCTTAGGCAGATCCTCTTCGAGCTGTCCTATACCAAAAACAAGGACATCCAGAAAGACAACATTAATTGCCTTATGAATGTCCTTATAAATCATCTATCAAGTGCCTATGATATGCAAAATGACAAAAGGTATAAAAGCCCCTATTATCCGCAGTTCCAGGCTATCCGCCTAGCGATGCAGGCAGGGCAGCTTGATGACATCAGCATGGAAAAAGCAGCTGATTCCATGTCAATGAGCGTATCCTACTTTCAGCATCTGTACAAAAATTTCTTTGGTATCTCTTATCAAAAAGATGTGATCGGCATGCGGATTGATTATGCCAAAAGGATGGTTAAAACAACTGACAATAAACTGGAACACATAGCAAGACTTTGCGGGTATTCAAATGAGATTCACTTCTACCGCCAGTTTAAGAAAATAACAGGTATGACCCCGGGAGAATATAGAGAATTGAATAAATAAAGCTGTCTGGTAATTTTATTACCAGACAGCTTATATTCATTGTTATAAAAATTTAGCTAACCTACAGACTCAAGGTGTTGTTGTAGTAGTTGCATTTGGATCTGTAACTGTTGTCGTATTAGTATCTGTCGTTGTCACGCCTGTTGTATCTGTAGTAGTACCCGCAGAATCCGTAGTGGTCGCACCTGTTGTATCTGTTGTAGTACCTGTAGCATTTGGATCTGTTACAGTAGTTCCTGTAGTATCTGTAGTTGTTGATCCAGTAGTATCAGTTGTAGTCGTCTGACTATCCTGAGATGATGTTCCGTCAGGATATACGACATTACCTGTAGCAGGATCTGCCATCGCGCCTGTAGGAAGTCCGGTTGCAGGATCAATTACTACTCCTGTATACGGATCATACCAGACTATAGCTCCTGTATTAGGATCTGTCATTGACATAAGTCCTTCATATGGATCTGTAGTCTCTTCCTGCGTATCCTGAGTCGTTGTTGTAGTCTGATCTGTAGTAGTCGTTGTGGTAGTTGTTGTAGTCGTATTACTTGTATATCCCGATACAACATTACCATCTTCATCAAGAGTATATCCTGTATCACTTTGGATCTTCTCACTACACTCAAGTACTTTGGATGATGGTGTATAATCCTCTTCTTCAAAGAGATATTCATGGAGCCATATTACATTAGCTTCAAGAGTAACAGGTACTACACAGCTACCCTTTCTTCCAACGGTAGCACCAACTCTCATGTCAGAAGTTGGTACACCTGATGTATCGACTATACTGTAGCTTGTAATATTAGATACATATCCAAGTATTTCTGATGTAGATAAGGATGTATAAATCTCATCAGTTACTGCATCTATAATAGCATTAAGTTCTGAAAGTGAAGCTTCACTTGCTTCTTCAAATACTTTCTCTAAAACTATTCTCTGCCTTTCAGCTCGCTTGAAATCATCACCTGTTGTATATCTTATTCTGCAATAAGCTGTTGCCTGAAGACCGTTAAGATGCTGATATCCAGACTCAGTAACTTCTATATATTCCTTACCCTGCTGACGAGCCATTATCTTCTGATAATCATTAAGATGCTTGATCTCAGCATCTGTAAGCTCAATATCTATTCCGCCAAGAGCATCGATAACATCTACAAGTCCTTCAAAACCTACTGTAATGAAATCTGTGATATTAAGGTCAAGATTCATATTAAGCATGTTGATAGCCTGAGTCGGACCACCCTGTGCGTATGCAGCGTTAGCCTTATTATATGAATCATTACCAAGATTAAGATAAGTATCTCTGTAAACTGATAAAAGCTTTACTTCTTTGGTTGAATTATTGATAGAAGCAATAAGGATAGTATCAGTTCTGGTGTTGGCTTCAAGCTCACCGGTTCTTGTATCTACACCGAAAAGTGCGATATTGGTATAGCCCTTCATCTGTCCGCTTTCGGTATTGGCCTTAACCTCTTCACTTATGTTCTCCTGAAGATCATCTACTGATATTGATACTCTTTGTACACGATCAATCTTGTTGACAACATACAGGACGACAACTTCGAAAAGGATGACCAGTATCTCAAGTATGATCACTGCCATGCGGATCTTTCTTGATCTGCTTTTCTTAGATGTTTTAGATGCCTTAGAAGAATTGGTATTTTCTTTTTCTTCTATGACATCATTTATTATTTCTTCTTTATTATCCACGATATGACCTCGATTCAAACAAGCCTGATATAACCCAAATGCAAAAGCCTGTTTTACCTGCGCTGCCAAGTCTTAAGAAAAGGACCCGGCTTTTATCATGTTTCTCAATAATTCCGTGATAAACACGGTTTTCTTAAGCTAATTACAAAATGCAATTTTAATATATATAATCACCGAGGTCAAATTTTCGAGGATTATTTTACATTTTTTTAAGAAAAATTAATACGAAAAGCAATCGGATAATCCGACTTAATATCGCAGTGGATGTAGAGTCCGTCCTTCTTGTGTTCAAAGCTTGCACTTCCTCCAAGAGCCTGAACATCGCTTATAACACCTGTATAATGATTCTGGCTGTCTTCTCTGCTTCTTGCAAAGCTCTTTATAAGATAATTGCCATCCTGTGATGCCTTCATTGCTATAGCATACATGTGATCGCCCTTTACAGTAAATCTGAAGTCTTCTGACGTATACTCCTTAGCTGTTTCTGTAAAGTAGCCATCTTCAACCTTGGTAGGTCCTTCTGATGCTCTTTCATATGGCTTGGTCTTATATATAGCTTCGCCGTTAACTTTAAGCCAGCTTCCTATCTCCTTAAGTACTTTAGTCTCTTCATCGCAGATAGTACCATCTCCCTTAGGTCCTACATTAAGAAGAAGGCGTCCGTTCTTTGATACTACATCAACCAGGTTCTCAATTATCTGCTTTGAACTCTTATAGTGATTATCATCTGTGTAGCCCCATGAATTATCACCAATAGCTGTATCTGTCTGCCATATATATGGCTTTGCTTCTGCAAACTGGCCTCTCTCAACATCAGGTATGCCGCAGCCAAAAGGAAGACAGCCATACTTGTAATTAATAACGCCTGTAAGACCAAGACTCTCCATATGGTTGTAATAATATGCCATCATCTTCCTTACATAAGGTCTTGCTGCGCTATGGTGAATCCACCAGTCAAAATACAAAACTCTTGGCGCAAAGCGGTCTATTATCTCAACTGTTCTTGCAAGCCAGTCCTTAAGGAACTCTTCTGACGGAACAGGCTCTGAGAAGGGATCCATCTGGTCTTCACATTCCTTCATGGACGGCCAGTAGATATGTCCCCTTTCTTCCTTGCCTGTCATATCTGAATCAAATTCTCTTGCATGAGACAAAAACCACCAGTGCTCTATTCTATGAGAGGATGTTCCTGCTATCATTCCGTGTTCTCTTATGGAATCCTCCATTTCACCGACCACATCACGCATAGGGCCCATCTCTGCCGCATTCCAGTGAGATATTTTGCTCTTATACATCTGGAATCCGTCATGATGTTCAGCAACAGGTACTACGTACTCAGCTCCTGCCTCTTTAAAAAGATCATTCCATCCGTCTGCACTGAATTTCTCAGCCTTAAACTGTGGTATGAAATCCTTGTATCCAAACTCCTTGTGAGGGCCATGAGCTTTTACATGGTGTTCAAATTCTCTTGTGCCCTGTATATACATTCCGCGTGGATACCATTCATTGGCAAAAGCTGTCTGTGAGCAAACACTAAAATGAATGAAAATACCAAATTTTACATCTTCATACCATTTGGGAACAGGATATGATGCTATTGATTCCCAGGTATCTTTATAAGGACCCTTTTTTATAACTTCATCTATGCGGTCCATTTCTTTCTCAAGATCAAATTCCATGATGCCTCCCTGGTCATGCTCTCTTAAATACCGGAATACTGTCTATAGGTGCTGCTGCCATTACTGTGCATCCGCCGTCATATACTTTGCCATCTCTTATATCTTCCCACTTTCCTTCCGGAAGATATACGTTTCTTTCGCAAACGCCCGCCTTAACTACAGGAGCTACAAGGTATTTGCTTCCGAACATATACTGGTCATCAAGCTCCCAGCACTTTTCATCTTCAGGGAACTCAAGGAACATAGCACGCATAAGCGGAAGTCCTGTTTCATGAGCTTCCTTATTGAGTTCATCAATATAAGGCGCAAGCTTTTCACGAAGCTCGAGATTTTTTTTCATAACATTAAAAACTTCTTCTCCGCAAGCCCACATCTCTGTAGGAGCACCTGTGTGAAGGTATCCGCCGCCATAATCCTTGGTTGTATCAAGCGCAGGTATATTCATAGGTTCGCGGTCGCCGTGGAGACGAAGGATAGGAGTGAATATAGCAAATTCAAACCATCTCTTTGCAAGCTCCTTGTAGTAATCTGTTGTCATATCACCATACATGAATCCTGCAACGTCTGTATTCCACCATGGAATACCTGCAATACCCATGTTAAGACCCTGTCCAACTGCAGACTCAAGAGCTTCCCATGATGACTGGATATCACCATTCCATAAAAGTGTTCCATACTTCTGGGATCCTACCCATCCGCATCTTATCAGTGAAAAGATCTTGTCGTTGCCATCAGCCTTCTGTCCATCGAAAAATGCCTTTGCATAAAGCTTTGGATAGATATTGCTGCAGGAAAGAGCTGTTCCCATGCGGTAACGGTAATTTTCAAAATCATATACACCAAAATCAGGTTCTGCATTATCAAGCCAGAACATATCAATGCCGTAGTCATAATAGTTCTTCTTGCAGACATCCCAGATATACTGGCGTGCTTCGGGGTTAGTGCAGTCGATCTCAACGCAGTCTCCCTGATAATCATAGGTCTGATTAGAGCCATGCTCTGTGCGGATAAGATATCCCTTGTCCCACATCTCATAGAAGTGGATGGACTTCTTATCAACAGAAGGCCATACTGATACGATAACCTTGGTTCCGCCTTCGTGAAGCTCATCTATCATAGCCTTTGGATCCGGCCAGTACTCAGGGTCAAACTGCCAGTCACCCTGTCTTGTCCAGTGGAAGAAGTCGATTACTATTACATCAAGCTTTATACCAAGCTCCTTGTACTTTCTGGATACAGCAAGCACTTCTTCCTGTGTTCTGTAACGAAGTCTTGACTGCCAGAGACCAAATACATCATTTCTGATAATAGGAGCTCTTCCTGTAACCTCTGTATATCTTTCGATAATATCTTCAGGAGTATCCTCAGCTACTATCCAGTAGTCAAGTTCCTTGGTTGCATAAGCTTCAAATTCAGTATAGTTCTTACCAAAAGAAGCTTTACCAACTGCCGGGTTATTCCATAAGAAACCAAAGCCCTTATTTGAAAGAGCAAAAGGAATTGATGTCTGTGAATTACGCTGTGCAAGTTCAAGTACGCAGCCTTTAAGATCCATGTACTTTTGCTGATAGCAGCCCATACCAAAGATCTTCTCATCATCATTGGGCTCAAAGCGCATTGTAAGTCTGTAATCTCCACCTACTATCGGCTTAAAGTTTCTTGCAACAAGCTTAAGGCAGATGCTTTCCTTAGTTACTGAAGGATCATAGTTGTGATAGTACTCTTTAAGGATCTGCTCACCGTTTTTATAAAATGTGATAACACCAGAGTTATTGATATGAGCTGATATATTGCCGTTAGTGATCTTAGCGTGATCATCAGCCTTTTCTATCTGTGCTGTGCCATGATCTACTTCCTCTTCAAGTCCCCAGTCATTGCCTGTAAATTCAGGATACATTGTTGAACGAACACGAAGTGCATTCTTGCCCCAAGGCTCTATTCTTAAGGTCTCCCCTTCTTTTTTGCCAATAAGTATATTTCCATCTTGTATAAAGTACATCTTGTCCTCCTTTTAAAACATATGTTTAATGTTACCTGTTATGTTTATATATTGTTTTAATCAGTACCTGACCATTAAATACTGCTTTTATAATATCTTCTTATGATCAGATGACCATCCTGATGTCACGAGATGATGATCCTATTGCATATTCTACAGATTTATTAAATGACTTTGAGAGCTCTGTCTCATGGTCAAGTTCTATCTGTATCTCAACTTCTCTTTCTTCACCGGCGCGGATGTATACCTTTTCAAAACCCGCAAGCTCCTGGAATACCTCAGCACCTTTTCTTCTTGCATATACCTGAACGATTTCAGAACCTGATACTTTTCCTGTATTTTGTATACAAACGGTAATAACCTTATTGCCATTTGAATCAAGCGACATCTTGGGACTTCTATATTCAAAGCTTGTATAAGACAGTCCATACCCGAATGGGAAAAGAGGCTCTACCTTATCAGTATCATTAAAGCGGTATCCCACCTTGAAGCCTTCTGTATAATGCGCTGTTTCAGGCTCGGGGAATTTGGCAAGAACGTGACTTCCATAATCTTTAAGGTCATGTCCTATTGTCTCTGCAAGCTTGCCTGACGGATTGACATTGCCAAGAATGACATCTGCAAGAGCATTGCCGCCTTCAATTCCGTTATAGTAAGTCCAGATAAGAGCCTTGACCTTATCTGCCCATGGAGTCATGTTTACAGGACTTCCTGCTACCATTACAACTACAAGATCAGGTCTTATCTTAAGAAGCTCTTCTATAAGCTCATTCTGCTCATATGGAAGCTCCATATTGATCCTGTCGATACCTTCAGAATCAAAATCGTGATTGATACCACCTATAAATATTACCTTTTCATATGATGTATCACTTGCCATCGAAAGAGCTTCATCTCTGAGCTTTTTACGAAGAGCAGACAATTTCTCATCAACATTTATAACAGACTGGGTCTTACCGCCTCCGTTTTCAAGCGATGCTTCCTGCCAGTTGGCTTCTGCTGCCTTACGTATAGCATCAAGTCTTTCCCAGTTTGTTCCGCCCTCATCAAAAGCTGAAGGCTCATCTGCCTTAAACCTTGATGTATAGCCCTCTGCATAGTCAACCTTGCAGTTACCACCAATGTGGCTTCTAAGTCCCATAAGAGGAGTTATCTCATAAAGGGCTTTGATCTCAGCTGAACCGCCCGCATTTGAATGAATGCGGTCTCCATTTTCTCCAATGACAAGAACCTTTTTGAGCTTGTCTCTCTTAAGAGGAAGAATATTGTTATCATTCTTAAGAAGGATCACGCTTTCTCTTGCCACATCAAGAGCTACCTGTCTATGCATAGGAGTATTGTAGCTTCCGCACTTACGAACAAAGCCCCCAAGCATTTTAAGACGGTACATAAGAAGAAGCAGATGATAGACTTTTTTATCAATATAAGCTTCATCTATTTCTCCGCTTTCTATCTTCTGTTTAAGCGGATTGGCCATTACATATTCATCAAAATTGTCTTTGACAGACATCTCCAGGTCAAGATCTGATACTGCTGCCTTGTCTGTATTATGTACGCCGCCCCAGTCTGATATTACTGTGCCATCCCACTTCCACTCATCACGAAGGATCTGAGTAAGTAGGAAGGGATTTTCATTACAGTAATCATCTTTATATTTGTTATAGGCACCCATTACGCTATAAGCGCCGCCTTCTTTTAAGACCTTGTGGAATGCCCTGAGGTATATACGTCTTAATACTTCCTCATCAACCTCGGCATTAACTTCAAGTCGCTGAGTTTCCTGATTGTTAAGAGCAAAATGCTTGACGCAGGCAGCAACGTCCCATTCCTGAAGTCCTTTGACAAACTCAGAAGCAAGCTCACCTGTAATATAAGGATCCTCACTAAAATATTCAAAATTCCTTCCGCAAAGGGGAGTTCTCTTTATATTGATTCCTGGAGCAAGACTTATATCCTTGCCTCTTCCTCTGTTCTCTTCTCCTAAAACGCTTCCCATATCTTTGGAAAGACTTCTGTTCCAGGTAGAAGCAAGTGCAGAATTGCACGGAAGATATGTTACCTGATCGCTTGAGTGCTGCATGGGCATCCAGTGGTCAGGCTCAAACTCAGCTCTGACTCCCATAGGCCCGTCAGACATGGTAAGTGCCGGTATTGACAGCCTTTCTACACTACCATTTTGAAAAAGATGAGCGCCGTGAATCATGGCAATCTTATCATCAAGAGTCATCTTACTGATGACAGAACGTATTTCCTCTTTAAAATCTTCTTTCATTAAAATCCCCTCTAGATCCATATATTTATAGTTGCAGGGTTTAAGGTCCCTTATTTTTTATTAAAAGATCTTTATTCTAAAAGTCTTTTATCCTTAAAGTCTCTTATCCTTAAAGTCTTTTATCCTTAAAGTCTCTTATTCTTAAAGTCTTTTATTCTTAAAGTCTCTTAGCTAAAATTACTTAGCTTTAAAGATTCTTAATTTAAAAGTCCCTTAATTTAAAAGTCCCTTAACTTATCGTCCTCTGTAAGATCAGTATTCTCGATCTTTCTGATAACAACATCATAGTTATATTCCTTACTTATAACTATATTGACACGATCTCCTACCTTGTGACCCATAAGTGCCTTTCCAAGAGGAGACTCCACGCTTATAGTTCCCTTTAAAGAATCAGCTCTCATAGTGGTAACTATCTTATACACTTCTTCAACATCATCTTCCTCAACATAGACAGTTACTGTTTTATTGATGCCAACCTGGTCTTCGCTTGAATCATCATCTATTATCTTGGCAGTCTTGATCATTCTCTCAAGGAAGCGAATACGGCTTTCATTCTGATTCTTAGCCTTTTTGGCAGCATAATACTCAAAGTTTTCAGACAGATCACCCTGAGCCCTTGCCTCTTTGACATCCTCAAGAAGCTCTTTCCTTATATTGATCTTTGGCGGTCATTGTGCTGACGAATCCCGGAAATCTATATGCCTTGCCTGCATATAGATAAGCTACTCCCTTTTACTTCTTAATATAATATCGATATATTGAAGAAACGTCAAGAAAGTAAAAAGTAAATGGAATTTCTTTAAATATCTTTAGTTTTTCAGCTAATAAAGTGTTTTTTATCCTGTTGAAAAGGCAATTTTCTTATCATAAAATTAAATGTGGGTTTACAGTGTTAAAAGGCATTTTCTGTCATGCCTTAAAAGTGACAGTAAGAATAAGCGAGGTGGATCTATGCACAACGAACTTACCAAAAAAGACATAGAAGATATGCAGGCTGAAATTGATAACCGCAAGATCAATATAAGGAAAGAGCTTCTTGAGGATGTCAAAGAGGCAAGGGCTCAGGGTGATCTGTCTGAAAACTTTGAGTATTATGCTGCCCAAAAGGCTAAGAATCAGAATGAAAGTCGCATTCGCTTCCTTGAGAGAATGATCAAGACTGCCAAGATAATAGATGATGATTCAAGTGAAGACCAGGTTGGAATCAATAAAACTGTAACTGTCTATGTTGAGGAAGATGATGTTGAAGAAGTGTATAAGATAGTTACCACCATGAGAGCAGATTCTTTAAAGGGAACTATAAGCGTAGAGTCTCCTCTTGGAAAGGCACTTATGGGTCATAAGGTTGGGGACCGCGTCAATATAGTTATAAGTAAGGAATATAACTATGATGTTGTGATCAGAAAGATTGAGAATACTGATCTTACAGAGGACGATAAGCTTAGGGACTTTTAAATTAAGGGACTTTTAAATTAAGAATCTTTAAAGCTAAGAAATTTTAGCTAAGAGACTTTAAGGCTAAGAGACTTTAAGGATAAAAGACTTTAAGGCTAAGAGACTTTAAGGATAAGAGACTTTTAGAATAAAGATCTTTTAATAAAAAAGAAGGGACCTTAAACTCTGCAACTATAAATATAAGGATATAGAGGGGATTTTAATGAAAGAAGATTTTAAAGAGGAAATACGTTCTGTCATAAGTAAGATGACCCTTGATGATAAGAACCCATTACGCTATAAGCGACGCCTTCTTTTAAGACTTTGTGGAATGCCCTTAGGTATATACATCTTAATACT
>NZ_JAILQF010000282.1 GCF_024699075.1 Butyrivibrio sp. | reverse complement strand
AGCTGTATATAATACTGGAACATAAAGTTATTGGTTGGATCAAGTGTTATATATGTACCAAGCCATCCGTCCCATCCGAATTCGCCAACAGGAGCATTGGTCTGGTAGGCAGCAGGATCAAGAAGCACGCGGTTGAAGTTACCATAGCCGTAGCCCTGAAGGCTGTCCCAGCCTGTAGATTTTATCTGCTCCGGGGTAAGCTGATTGGTGCGCATGAAGCGAACAGTTTCTTTGCCAAGAATCCTTGTTCCATCACTGGAAGTGCCTCCGTTTAAAAGCATCTGGCCGAACTTTGCAAAGTCATCAATTGTTGATACTATTCCGGCACCGCCTGATTCGAAGGCAGGAGCCTTTGTTATTGTATCTTCCATGGCAAGGTGAGGGCCTTTTTCTATTACAAGTTTTCCGGTTACATTCTGTATTTTAACTTTTCCACTTACAGAGTCTATTACAGATGTTGGCTGAGCATTCTCACCATCTGCAAAGAATCTGTATTTTTGAGCGAGACGGCCAATCTTTTCCTCAGGTACATAGAAGCCTGTATCGTGCATATGAAGAGGACGTGTGATCTCATCTTCTATGAACTGGCCAAAGCTTTTGCCGGATACAACTTCTACAACGGCGCCCATTACATCGGCGCTTGTTCCGTATCTCCAGCGCTCTCCAGGTTCGAACTCAAGTGGGAGCTGTCCTATCTTATTAGCAAACTCGACAGTACCAATGCGCTCGCCTCTTTCATGGGCTTCATCCATTTTGGTAAAAAGAGCTGTAGAGCATGCAGTAGGATAGTTGTTCTCTTCTGGATAAGTAAGGCCGCTTGTCATGTTGAGGAGGTCTTTAAGGATAAGCTCTCTGTTTGGAGCTTTGACTTCTTCTCCTTTACCGGTCCATACTTTTTGATCCTTAAATCCCGGCAGATATTTGCTGACAGGATCGAAGAGGTCGATCTGGCCGCGTTCCATCAGGATCATTGCGCATACAGAGGTTATCATTTTGGACATGGAGAACATGCGGAAGATTGTATCTTCTTTCATTGGAATGTTGTTCTCGATATCTGCAAGGCCATAGCTGCCTCTATAGAGCATCTGGCTGTCTTTGGTTATCATGATGTTGGCACCTGAAATATGGCCAAGTGCTATTTCTTTGTTTATAACATTGTCAATTGCCTGAATCTGACGAGTGTTGTTCATCTTTTTTTCACAGTCCTTCCTTAAAATAGAAATGTTATTGTGTCGTTTGGGCGGGAAAACATGAATTTTAAGCCTTTTTATCTAGGTTATAACTAAAGCCCACAAAAACAATAATAGCACAAATGCTTATATGCTTGTGCATTGTTAGTGCTTGTTTTTTGTTATAAAATTGTTATATATGAGGGTATTGTAGAAAATGGAGGATTATTATGCGTTTATTACTTGCAGAAGATGAAGAAGAATTATCAAATGCTCTGGTTGCCATACTTCGTCACTCAAGCTATACGGTCGATGCTGTATATGATGGAGAGGATGCTCTTGACTACGGACTTTCTGGTGATTATGACGGAATAATACTTGATATCATGATGCCCAAGATGGAAGGGACCATGGTCCTTAAAAAGCTAAGAGAGGCCGGAATTACTACGCCGGTCCTGTTCCTTACTGCCAAGAATGACATTGATGACAGAATCAAGGGACTTGATCTTGGTGCGGATGATTATCTTACCAAGCCTTTTGATATGGGCGAACTTCTTGCAAGAATTCGTGCCATGACAAGACGTAAGGCAGATTTTAGCCAGACTTCGCTTTCCTGTGGAAATCTTGTTCTGGACCGTAATACTTATGAGCTTTCTACCGAGGGTCACGAAGGCATACGCCTTGCGGGCAGAGAGTTCCAGATGATGGAGATGCTCATGACTACTCCCGGAAGAGTAGTATCTGTCGATAATTTTATGGACAGGATATGGGCTGATGGTGAAGCTGATGTTAATGTTGTCTGGGTATATATATCCAATCTTCGTAAGAAGCTTGCGGCACTTGAATCAACAGCAGAAATTAAGGCATCGAGAGGCGTTGGATATTCTATTCACGAAAAAAAGGATGCGTGATCTATGGTCAGTAAACTTCGCAGAAAGTTTGTAATAACTGCAATGAGCGCACTGCTTGTGATACTTGTGGTGCTTATAAGCGTTATCAATGTGGCCAATCTTATAGAAGTTACAAATAGCGCAGATTCAATACTCAAGACTCTTGCAGATAATGATGGAGCATTCCCTGAAAATGGGCCTATGTTTGGATCCGGCGAAAACGGATTTGGCAGTTCTGATATGGCACCACCTGAAAATGGGAAGCCGGAAGATGATTCTCAAGAAGGCAATTCTCATGAAAATAATTCCTCTGGGGATAATTCCTCATCTTCAGATGATGAATCTGGTAATTCCTCTTCAAAACATATGAGCATGGAAGAGGGATCTTCACATTCTCCGGGAAGCTCTTCTGAAGGAAATTCCGGACCTCCGGAACCAAGAAGCATGGAACTTGGAAGGAATAATCTGGACTATACCAGAAATATGGAAACTCCATTTTCTACAAGATATTTCTGGGTAAGATTTAATGAGTCCGGAGAAGCCATAGAGATAGATACAAGTCATATAGCCTCTGTTTCTGAGACTATTGCCGGCAATATGGCTGCCGATATTTATGGAACGGGTCATACAAAGGGCTACAAATCATCCTATAGATATTATGTTAAAGAGATGGAGACAGGCGGCACTCTTATTCTTTTTAAGGACTGCAGCTCTGATCTGTCCAATTCCATAAAGCTTCTTCGTAATTCTTTTATCCTGATGTTTGTATGCCTTATAGCCATGTTCATCCTTGTATGGACTATGTCAGGGCATGCAGTATATCCGGTTGTTGAATCTTTGGAGAAGCAGAAGAGATTTATAACTGATGCTGGTCATGAGCTTAAGACGCCGCTTGCTGTTATATCTGCCAACGTTGACGTAATAGAACTTGATAATGGCAAAAGTGAGTGGACGCAGAGCATTAAGAACCAGGTTAACCGCATGACTGCTCTTGTTAAGAATATGCTTACTCTTTCACGTATGGAAGAAGAGAACGTTAAGCTTATTTTCTCAGATATAGATTTAAGTAGTATCCTTATGGAGACGGCAAAGAGCTTTGAAGCTGTTGCAGAGAGTTCCGGCAAAAAATATTCAATTGATATAGAGTCCGGAGTTCATATAAAGGGTGATAAGAATTCCATGACCCAGCTTGCGTCTCTTCTTATAGACAATGCCATGAAGTATTCATCTGATGAGGGTAATATATCTGTCAGGATGAATAAGGGAAGGCATATAGAATTTGAAGTAAGTAATACCTGCGACAATATGCCTGAAGGTGATCTGGACAGGCTCTTCGACAGGTTCTATAGAGCAGATACTTCAAGGAACAGGAAGAGCGGAGGATACGGCATAGGTCTTTCCGTTGCAAGAGCTATAGCAGTCTCTCATGGCGGTAACATAGAGGCCATACGAGACGGCGATAATATCATAAGATTTCTGGTCATGCTACCGAATGGGAAGAACTGACATTGCTATTGATGAAAGAGTGAATAAAAAAGTACGTAAAGTCTGAGGGAACCTCATTCTTTACGTACTTTTTGTTTGAGTGCTACTTATTTGTTAATTCTTCTGGAGATGTCTTCAACACTGTTTGCAGCTCTTCTTAAGTTGTAGGTGTTTGGATTTTGAACTGCGCGCTTTATGTCGATCACATTGTCGGTGATCTCAAGACCAGCTACGATCTGGCTCTTAAGCTGAGTATTAAGTGCATGTGTCTGAACATATTCAATATAGTCTGCCATTGTATCTATAGTGGGATTTGGCATTCCCATAAATGTTCCGATAAGAAGGATCACAAATGGAAGAACAGCGAGTATGACAGCAAGTGGTGAGTGTGTTGCATAAAATGCGATGATTCCTAATACAGTTACAGTTGCTGCTACTTTAGCGATTATGCTTGAACGGATCTCTCTTTTAATAGTTCTTAAAAGGAAGTTCTTGCCATCCTGAACATAGTAGGTTACAAGATCATAGAACTGGTCCATATTTGAGTCTTCGAAGTAGCCAAGCTGATAACACAGGATCATTTTGGCTGTATTATTATAAGCTGTTTTTACTACGTTGTTGATAAGCTTTGCTATAACTGGCATTAATGGAATGTTGAGTTCTGCGAGGTATGATGTTATCTTTATGATGCCCTTTGTAGCTTTGCGCATTATGATTCCAAAACTTCTCTTACGGGCTATGAATCTTCTGTTTCCGAATTTGTTTAAGAGATCAAGGCCTTCTTTGACAGGATTATCAGATATCTCTCTTCCGACAAGTGCCCTTGCGATCATAAGAGTTCTTGCATTATCATATACTCCCATCATATAAAGCATAAAAGCTGATACGATTAGTAATACGATACCAAGTAGTATGCCTATAAATCCTGTTCCGAATAATCTTGTGGCTGATGCGATAATGCAGAGAATAAGAATGACTCCGAGAACTACAAGTGTTCTTAAGAAAAACTTGTTGTAAATCTGCTGAGCTAACTTTTTTCTTTCTTTCATTAGGTGCTCCCCTTTTATCAAATGTATTTTCGAAGCAATTATACTTTATCTGATATAATATGTGTTCAAAATCCGACGAAACGTCAAAAATATGCGACGAAATGCATATTTTCACTGATAAAGGGGGATATAAGTATGACTTTCCAAGTGATAGTTATAGTCTTGAAAGGCTAAGTGGGAGTTCAAGTCCGTGGGATGTCAGAAGGTCTTTATCTTTTAGGATGGTATTTGTATCTCCATCTGCAATGATCCTCCCTTCATCTATCAGAACGGTTCTTTCGCAGGTATCCATGACAAAATCAAGGTCATGGGATGTTATTATTTTGAGAGATTTTATTTCATTTAGTATACCTATAAGATTCCTTCTGTTTCTAGGATCAAGGGCTATTGATGGCTCATCCATGATGATGATGTCTGGATTCATGGCAAGGATGGTGGCTATTGATGCGAGCTTTTTTTCCCCACCTGACATTTTGTAGGTCTGCTTCCTGCGGAGGTGTTCGATATTGAGGAATGAAAGCGCATCGTCTACTCTCTTTTGAACTTCCTCTTCAGACAGGCCGTAGTTTCTGGGCCCAAATGCAATATCGTCTTCAACGCTCGACAAGAAGAGTTGGCTGTCAGAATCCTGGAATACGTAGCCAACGTGTTCTCTTATGTGGTTTAGGTTTTGGGAAGTGACTTCATGCCCTGCAACAACAAGTGTTCCCTGGTAATTGGTATACAGTCCTACCAGAAGCTTCATGAGGGTGGACTTACCGATTCCGTTGGCACCTATTATGCCTATGCTTTCGCCGTCCTTTGCATGAAGATTTATATCCTGAAGGACAGGTGTGTCCTTGTCGTAGGCAAAAGAGAGATTTTCAATTTTTAAGATTTCGCCGTGTATTCCTGTTTTCATAGTAGTATCCTGCACCTGATAATGATCAAGATAGTGGCCCATATTAGGGGATAGATGATGTCAAATGGGGTCACTTTTTTGTTGTTAAAAGAAAATTCGCCTTTAAAGCCTCTAAGGAGCATGCTCTCATAGACCATTTCAGCTCTGTCCATGCTTCGAAGAAGCCACTGTCCAACGAGCGTTCCCCAGGCTTTATAATGTATGCCTTTTTGTGATGGAGCCCTTAATCTGTAGGCTGTTGTGATCCTTGCAGCTTCCTGTGCCATGACATCGAAATATCTGTATATGAGCATGATCACGATCACAATTATCTTAGGGACTTTAAGACATCTTAAGGCATAGCAGATGTCGTCTATTGATGTGGTAGCTATCAGCGCATAGGCTGCCAGCACGCAGTAAAGACCTTTTATGATGAGGGTTATCATCGATATGACTCCGCCTGAAACAGGTATACTTCCTATATATAGTACTGTTTTGGTGTCAAAGAAGGGGTTAAAGATTCCTACGAACATGACAAGCGGTAGTATAAGTCTCATTCTATACAGGCCTTCTTTTAAGGAAAGGTCCCCCATAAGAAAAGTAAATACGAGATAGATAGCCATAAGTATAAGTGGCGCTATATCATAGCCTCCAAATGAAGCTGTCAAAAATATGTATATAACGCTAATAAGCAGCTTCCCCAGAGGATGAAGGTCATTCATCCAATGGGAACGCTGCTGAAGATCCTGAATCTTATTAAGTTCTCGTAAGTTTTGATCTATTGAACTCATATCTTAATTTAGTAGTTTTGATCTATTGAACTCATATCTAAATTTAGGTAACTATAATCTATTGAACTTATATCTAAATTTAGATAGCTAGTATCTATTGAACTTATATCTAAATTTAGATAGCTAGGATAAGCTTTTTTTAAATGTGAATCTGAGCGGATCATGCTTTATTTTTTTTGCTAAAAAATTTAAAGGCATAGCAGGCGCCAACTGTTATAAGTACAACTACTAAAGCTCCTACGATTCCTGAAAAGCTTGTTCCAAGTACGGATTCGCTTCCTTTGAAAGCGTAGTCAGGAAGAAGCGATGTTGCTTCCTGGATTCCGGCTGCTGTTTCGTAAGCGCTGCCTGTTGCTTCAAGTTCTGCTGTTCCTGCAACTTTCTCCATGGACCATTCAAGGCCGTCCGGGAATGCTGAAGCAAACAGTGATATGATGCCGCCGCAGATAGCTGCTGCTACTGCAAGTATAGCAATTGTAGGCTTATAAGA
>NZ_JAILQF010000280.1 GCF_024699075.1 Butyrivibrio sp. | reverse complement strand
TGATAATGGAGACGTGGCAGGACTTCTCATAGAGCCTTCAAGAAGTGCTCTTCCCAATCCTAACATTGATCTTCTGGCTGAGCTGGATAAGAGAGAGACAAGGATACTCTTTCTTAATAGCAATTATACCCAGCTTCCATTCCCTCATGTATCACTTGCTGATAAGGAATGTGCTTACAGAGCGGTTAAAGAGCTTATAGATGCAGGGCACAGGAAGATCGCCTGCATATTAAAGCTTGATGACAGACAGGGACATGAACGTTACAGCGGATATCTTAAAGCCATGATGGAAGCAGGCATCACCGTAAGCGATGAGTGGGTGATCTGGCTTGATACAGATGATATATCACACATGAAAGACAACTACGACAGGATCCGCCGGAGATTTGATGGCTGCACAGCCCTTTTTGCATATAATGACCAGGTTGCAGTTGATGCAATAGGAGTTCTTCAGGCAGCAGGAATACAGGTTCCAAAGCGCATGTCAGTTGTAAGTATGGATGATTCTGATATGGCCAAGATGAATGGTTTTGCTCTTGATTCTGTACCTCATCCCAAGGAGAGACTTGGAGAGAAGGCAGCAGAGAACATTATCCATCTGATACATAACAAGAATTATGATGCCAATTATGAATTTATAGAGGATGTCATCCAAAGAGGTTCTGTTAGAAATATTAAATAATAATTGATACAGGGATTTCTTATAAAAGATATCCGGAAGACACAATAATCTATCAATTATATTTTATATATACAAATAGAAAATAAATGTTTTTTACTAAGTGTTTTTACACAGGAGGAAAAGAAGATGAAGTTCACCAAAAATTACAAGATCTGGTTCGCTACAGGTTCACAGGATCTGTACGGGGATGAGTGCCTTAGAAAGGTTGCAGATCATTCTGCAAAGATCGTAGAAAGCCTTAATGCAAGCGGCAAGCTTCCATTTGAGATCGTACTTAAGCCTACTCTTATAAGCCAGGCTTCTATAAGACAGACATTTAATGATGCCAACAATGATCCTGAATGTGCAGGTGTTATCACATGGATGCATACTTTCTCACCTGCTAAGATGTGGATCCTTGGTCTTCAGGAATATCGCAAGCCACTTTGCCATCTTCATACACAGTTTAATGAAGAGATTCCTTATGACACAATCGATATGGATTTCATGAACGAGAATCAGTCAGCTCATGGTGACAGAGAATATGGTCACATCGTATCCAGAATGGGTATCGAGCGCAAGATCATCGTAGGTCACTTCCAGGATCCTGAAGTTATAGAAGAGCTTGCAGGATGGATGTACACAGCAGTTGGTGCCATCGAGTCATCACACATCCGTGTATGCCGTTTTGGTGACAACATGAACAACGTTGCCGTTACAGAAGGTGACAAGGTTGAAGCTCAGATCAAGTTCGGTTGGGAGATCGATCACTACAACGTAAATGATCTTGTAGAAGTTGTTAATGCAGTATCAGATTCAGATACAAACGCACTTACAGATGAGTATTACTCCAAGTACAAGATCCTTCTTGAAGGCAGAGATGCTGATGAATTCAGAAGACATGTAGCAGTTCAGGCTCGTCAGGAGATTGGTCTTAGAAGATTCCTTGAGGAAAAAGATTACCATGCAGTAGTTACTCACTTCGGAATGCTTGGAGGATTACAGCAGCTTCCAGGTCTTGCTATTCAGAGACTTATGGAAGATGGATATGGCTTTGGTGCAGAAGGTGACTGGAAGACAGCAGCTCTTGTACGCCTCATGAAGCTCATGACAGCAGGCAAGAAGGATGCAAAGGGTACATCTTTCATGGAAGATTACACATACAACTTTGTTAAGGGCAAAGAGGGTATTCTTCAGGCACACATGCTTGAAGTATGTCCTTCAATAGCTGATGGAGAGATCTCAATCAAGGCTTGTCCTCTTTCAATGGGTAACAGAGAAGATCCTGCACGTCTTGTATTTACAGCCAAAGAAGGAAAAGGTGTTGCATGCTCACTTATCGACCTTGGACACAGATTCCGTCTCATCATTAACTGTGTAGATGTTAAGAAGACAGAAAAGCCTATGCCTAAGCTTCCTGTTGCAACAGCATTCTGGACACCTGAACCAGACCTTAAGAAGGGCGCAGCTGCATGGATCCTTGCTGGCGGAGCACATCATACATCATTTACATATGACCTTAATGCACAGCAGATGGTTGATCTTGCTGATACATTCGGCATTGAGAGCGTTGTTATTGACAATAATACAGATCTTAGAAGTCTCAAGAATGAGCTTAGATGGAATGAGATGTATTACTCAAAGAGATGATATTTACATATAATGAAGCAGGTGTCAAAAGTTTCTTTTGATGCTGTATGATGACCGGATGGAGACCAAATAATGTTGGCCTCCACCGGCATATTATGGGAAAGAAGTTATTAAAGGAGAGACTATGAGTAGCGAAATTATTAAAAGCGGAAAGACAGTAGTCGGAATCGAATTTGGTTCTACCAGAATCAAAGCAGTTCTGACAGATATGGATCATAACGTAATCGCACAGGGAGGACACACTTGGGAGAACAGACTTGAAAATGGTATCTGGACATATTCACTTGATGATATATGGACAGGACTTCAGGACTGCTACTCACAGCTTGCCAAAGACGTTAAAGAAAAATATGGCGAAGACCTTACAAATATTGGTGCACTTGGCTTTTCTGCAATGATGCACGGATATATGGCATTCGATAAGGACGGAAATCTTCTTGTTCCATTCCGTACATGGAGAAATTCAATCACACAGGAAGCTTCAGAAAAGCTTACAGACCTCTTTGGATATCACATTCCTCAGAGATGGTCAATTGCACATCTTTACCAGGCAATTCTTAACGGCGAAGAGCATGTTAAGGACATCGCTTTTGTTACAACACTTGCCGGATACATTCACTGGCAGATGACAGGCGAGAAGGTAATTGGTATTGGCGACGGTTCAGGAATGTTCCCTATCGATTCCTCTATCAAAGATTATAATCAGAAGATGCTTGATCAGTTCGATGAACTTATAGCTGACAAGAATCTTCCTTGGAAAATAAGAGATATCCTTCCTAAGAACCTTGTAGCAGGTGAAAAGGCAGGAGTATTGAGTCAGGAAGGTGCTAAGAAGCTTGACGTATCAGGAAAGCTTATGGCAGGAGCTCCTGTATGTCCTCCTGAAGGAGATGCCGGTACAGGTATGGCTGCAACCAATTCTGTTGCAAAGCGTACAGGTAATATCTCAGCAGGTACATCAGTATTCTCAATGGTAGTTCTCGAGCACGACCTTAAGAAGGCTCATGATGAACTTGACCTTGTAACAACTCCAGACGGAGAGCAGGTTGCAATGGTTCATTGCAACAACTGCACATCAGATCTTAATGCATATGTTGGCCTGTTCAGAGAGTTCGCTCACCTTACAGGTAACGATATCAGTGATAACGACCTTTATGGCAAGCTCTATCTCAACGCTCTTGAAAATGGAGATGCTGATTGCGGCGGCCTTATGGCATACAACTATGTATCAGGTGAGAACATCACAGGCTTTAATGAAGGAAGACCTTTATTCGTACGTCGTCCTGATGCCAAGATGAATCTTGCAAACTTCATGCGTACACACCTTTATACAGCACTTGGTGCTTTAAAAGCAGGTAACGATATCCTTATGAAGGAAGAAGGCGTTCAGGCTGATTACTTCTATGGCCAGGGCGGATTCTTCAAGGTTAGAGGCGCTGGTGACAGAGTAATGGCAGCAGCACTTGATACAGAGATCCGTATGATGGAGACAGCAGGTGAAGGCGGACCATGGGGCCAGGCTATACTTGCATCTTACATGCTGGAAAAAGAGGACGGAGAAAGCCTTGAAGAATATCTTGCAAACAAAGTATTCAAGAGTGGCAAGGTTGAATCCTGCATGCCAAATGCAGAAGATGTAAAGGGCTTTGATAAGTTCATGGAAGATTACCTTGCAGTACTCCCCGCAGAGCGCGCTGCATGCGAAACACTAAATTGATAATTAAGCTCACATCCGTGTGAGCTTAAGCAATTACCAATTTAGTGCAGTTACATCCTGTAACGAACACTAAATTAAAGAAAATAAGAAGGGTTATGGCTATGTTAGAAGAATTAAAGAAGAAAGTTTATGAGGCAAATATTCTTTTGCCAAAGTATGGTCTTGTTACATTTACATGGGGCAACGTATCTGAGTATGATCCTGAGACCAAGCTCTTTGTAATCAAGCCAAGCGGAGTTGATTATGATGTAATGAAGCCTGAAGATATGGTAGTTATGGATCTTAATGGTAATAAAGTAGAAGGAGAGCTTAATCCTTCATCAGATACACCTACTCATGTAGAGATTTACAAGGCATGGGCAGACAAGGGAGTTAAGGGTATAGTTCATACTCACTCATCCTATGCAACAAGCTGGGCTCAGGCAGGCCGTGGAATTCCTTGCTATGGTACAACTCATGCCGATTATTTCTATGGAGAGATTCCATGCGTAAGATGTCTTACTAAGGAAGAGATAGAGGATGCATACGAAGAGAATACAGGACATCTTATTGTTGGTGAATTCGAGCGTATGGACAAAGATCCTATCGCTGTTCCTGCAGTTCTTTGCAAGAACCATGGTGTATTTTCATGGGGCAAAGATGGTATGGAAGCTGTTCACAACTCAGTTGTAACAGAAGAAGTTGCTAAGATGGCATACAGATGTGAGACAATAAATGCTCGTGTACAGCCTGCACCACAGGAGCTTCAGGATAAGCATTATTATCGTAAGCATGGTGCCAATGCATATTATGGTCAGGGCAAACACTGATATATTCGTGTGACAAAAAGTGCTAAAAATATGGCAATAAATACATGGACGTATTTGTACACATATGTTAAAGTTGTAACGGTTATAGAATGTACTTTACCATGTGAATTAAAGGAGAATAACTATGACGAACAAGGAACTTCAGAAAACAGCCAACGAAGTCCGTAAGGGTATTGTTACAGCAGTTCATGCCGCAAAAGCAGGACACCCGGGCGGATCACTTTCAGCAGCAGATATTTTTACATATCTGTATTTTGAAGAAATGAACATCAATCCCGAAAAGCCGGCAGATCCTGATCGCGACCGCTTTGTTCTTTCAAAAGGACATACAGCACCAGGTCTTTACTCTGTAATGGCTCAGCGCGGATATTTCCCGGTAGATGAGCTTACAACACTGCGTAAGCTTGGATCAAGACTTCAGGGACATCCTAGCATGCAGTACCTTCCTGGTATTGATATGAGTAGCGGATCTCTTGGTCAGGGTATCTCAGTTGCTTGTGGAATGGCACTTTCTGCAAAACTTAATAATAAGGATTATAGAACCTACACATTACTTGGTGATGGTGAGATTGAAGAAGGTCAGGTTTGGGAAGCATCTATGTTTGCAGGATTCCGTAAGCTTGATAACCTTGTTGTCATTGTTGATAACAATGGTCTTCAGATCGACGGACCTGTTGATCAGGTTTGTTCTCCATATCCTATTGATAAGAAATTCGAAGCATTTAACTTCCATGTAATCAATGTTGATGCTCATGACTTTGATGCACTTCGTGCAGCATTCAAAGAAGCTAGAGAGACTAAGGGCCAGCCTACAGCAATCATTGCTCACAGCCTTAAGGGTAAGGGCGTTTCCTTTATGGAAGGCCAGGTTTCATGGCACGGCGTAGCACCTAATGATGAAGAGTATGCAAAGGCTATGGACGATCTTAACAAGATCGGCGAAGCTCTTGAAGCTTGAGGAGGTTAAGATGAGCGAAGTAAAGAAGATTGCTACTAGAGATAGTTATGGTAAAGAACTTATAGAGCTTGCAAAGGTTAATGATAAGGTTGTTGTTCTTGACGCTGACCTTGCAGCAGCTACAAGAACCGGTTGGTTCAGAAAAGAATTCCCTGATCGTCACATCGACTGTGGTATCGCAGAGAGTAACATGATGGGCGTTGCAGCTGGTCTTGCTACAACAGGAATGATCCCATTCGTAAGCACATTTGCTATGTTCGCTACAGGACGTGCTTTCGAGCAGGTTCGTAACTCAATCGGTTACCCACATCTTAACGTTAAGATCGGTGGAACTCACGCAGGAATCACAGTAGGTGAGGACGGCGCTTCTCATCAGTGTAACGAAGATCTTGCACTTATGCGTACAATTCCTGGAATGGTTGTTATGTGCCCTGCAGATGATATCGAGGCAAGAGCCTGCGTAAGAGCAGCTGCTGAGCATGAAGGCCCTGTATATATCAGATTTGGCCGTGCAGCTTGCCCTGTTGTTAACGACAGACCTGATTACAAGTTCGAGCTTGGTAAGGGAACACTCCTTCGTGAAGGTAAGGACGTAAGTATCATCGCTACAGGTATCGGCGTAGGTGCAGCTCTTGAAGCAGCTGAAAAGCTTGCTGCTGACGGAATCGAAGCAGAAGTAGTTAACATCTGCACTATCAAGCCTATCGATAGAGAGCTTGTAGTTGCAACAGCCAAGAAGACAGGCAAGGTTGTAACAGTAGAAGAGCACTCAGTTATCGGTGGTCTTGGAAGCGCTGTATGTGACGTTCTTTCAGAAGAGTGTCCTACAGTTGTTAAGAAGATTGGTATGCAGGATAGATTCGGTGAATCAGGATCTGCTGCAGCACTTGTTAAGAAGTACGGTCTTGATGGCGAAGGCGTATACAACTCAGTAAAAGAGTTCCTTAAATAATTTGGTTCGCCAGAGATATAGGTTATAATAAAGCCAAAAAAGCCGGAGATGATCTGACTTTTTTGGCTTTTCTTTTTTCAAAATGGGGGATAGAAATAGGCTATGAATGAAAAACTTTTTCCGATTGAAACCAGACACTTTAAATTGATGCCCTGTGATGTAAAAGAATACTTGGGGAAGTGGACAATTTCATTAAAAGACGGGGATCAGAAAGATGTTGGAAATATTCATTTTGAAGATACTCAATTCAAGGGTGAAGTAAAGATATTTGTAGAGCTTCTTCCAGAATATGAAGAACCCAAATATATAGAAGAAATCTTCTTTATGATGGCAAGATTTGTTTTCAGAGATCCTGAGATTGGAACTATCAGAACCCAGTGCGATCATGAAAATGAAGACAGGATCAAGGGCATTGAAAAGGCAGGATATGTCTACCGTGAGTTTAAAGATGGCTACGATCAATACTCCATGAACAAGCAGAAAACTTCATGGATGGGACTGTATATGTTCCTTGGTATGATTGCGGGCTTTATCATTGGTATTACATTCTCGAATTTGTGGGCCGGAACCATTAGCGGCGTGCTGACAGGAAGTGGAATAGGATATCTTATGGATAAAAAACAAACATTCGCAAAGAAAAGTGATTCATAATTCACAAAT
>NZ_JAILQF010000271.1 GCF_024699075.1 Butyrivibrio sp. | reverse complement strand
CGCCAGATCTCTTGGCATAGGAACCGTTATGATAGGCGGAACCATGAAAAGAGAATTGTTTGAAAATGCAGTTAAACTAAAAGAAGGTCAGATGATGCCTTGCGTTACACCTATTGGAATTCCTGCAGCCAAGAAAGCTGTAAAAGATACTCTTATGAGAACAGGTATTAAGGCTGATTCAAGGAAAGAAGCTTCAAAGCTCTTTTTCCAGGATAGATTTGATAATCCTATGGCTGATGTTAGTGATGAATTAAAGCTTGCGCTTGAGCAAGTGAGATGGGCTCCTTCAGCTGTTAATAAGCAGCCATGGAGAATCGTAAGACAGGGTAATGTATACCATTTCTATGAAAAGAGAGACGGAGGGTATACAAACCCAAGCACAGGAGATCTTCAGAAAATTGATCTTGGAATTGCTATATGCCACTTTATGACTAGCCTTAAGGATCATGAAATTGATACTAAGCTTATAATTGAAGATCCTGGCATAGAAAGTGCAGTAGATACTGAATATATAGCAAGTATTATGGTACAATGATTTAGAGGGGTCACTAGAAAGTTAACTATATAATTTAAGGAGGACGCTACTATGACTAACATGTTTGACTTGACGGGGAAAGTTGCGCTGGTTACAGGTGCATCTTCTGGCTTAGGGGTACAGTTTGCAAAGGCTCTTGCACAGCAGGGAGCTGATATTGCCATCTGTGCAAGAAGAGTTGAGAAACTTGAAGCTGTCAAAAAAGAGATCGAGGCTTTAGGGGTTAAATGCTTCGCTTACAAATGTGATGTTCTTGATACAGCTTCCATTAGCGAGATGGTTAAGGCTGTTGAAGACCATTATGGCAAAATTGACATTCTTGTTAATAACGCAGGCGTAGGCGATTCTGTTCCTGCAGAAGATACACCTGATGATGGTTGGAACAGGGTAATTGGAACTAACTTAAACGGTGTTTTCTTTGTGGCAAGAGAAGTCGGCAAAGTTATGATCAAGAATGGTTATGGCAAGATCATAAATATAGGTTCTCTTCATTCTGAAGTTGTTATGTCTAATAAGGCATGGCCTGTTGCTGCATATGCAGCTGCAAAGGGCGGTGTCAAGATGATGACCAAGGCTCTTGCAACAGAATGGGCAAGAAAGGGAATTACGGTTAATGCTATAGGACCTGCTTATTTTGAATCAGAAATGACAGGAGAAGTATTCGAAGGCGGCGGAATGGATGCTGTAACGGATGCATATTGTCCTATGGGCAGAGCTGGAAGACCGGGTGAACTTAACGGAGCACTTATTTATTTTGCTTCTGATGCATCATCCTATACTACAGGACAGATTCTGTTTGTAGATGGCGGATGGACCGCAATCTAAGCTTAAACAAGAACGCTATTTACTACTAATAATGTTTTCTGATAGTGACCGGGCGGCGCGTTGGGGTAACTCAAGGCGCTGCTTTTTTTTACTATAATAATCTAATGATTTATGTTTGCCTGTCTGATTTTCTTGAAGAGGATATAATGATTACCTGACTTACTTTCTTAATGAGGTTATCATGTTTTTCCGATATAATAACATAGAACATAGTTCGCCATCTTAAGGGCATAGGCAGTGATATAATTATAGCTAATATAGATTGCCGGTATTAGTCTTTTAAGTATAGTTATAGAAATACAAATATTATGATGATCAGTTTGGATAAAAGGAATAACAAATGCGTAAATATATAGTGGTGCCTTTAATAGGTATAGCATGCATCGTTTTGCTTACACTTGTAATCAGACACGTCAATATTGAAAGCGGCGTTAACATGGATGAAGCAAGACAGGAATATAAGGATAGTGTTGAAGCTTCTACTTTTTATGAACCTGTTGAAGGAGATTATGTTGAGTCGATAGATATAAGTGTTGAAGATGATGATTATCTTGATTCAAGCTGGGAATATCGCACTACTGTCAAAGTGAACGTACAGATGGAAGAGGACTTTCGCAAATTACATTTAAAAGACAGAAGCGAAATATGCATAGGAATAGATAACGAAATCGAAGACAGAGTGACAGAATTGTATAAAAACAGCAGTTTTTATCAGCTGTTTCAGGAAAACAAGACTTCTCATAAATATGCATCTTTTGAATATATGATGTACAAAGGCCATAAGCTTTATATAAGTCATAATGTTGATATTATATTTTATGATGGATTAAATGAGTATGAATTCTGGCCAACTTGCATGTCTGTAGGAAAACCGGGAGCAACTCCCGTGTCTTACAAATTCACTATCGAAGATGGACATATTACTGAATTTGAAAAAATAGTTTTCAATACCGGAAATAGTAGTTCAAGCACTGATAGTAGCACAGATAGTGATAAAAACGGCAGTAGTAGTGAATCTTCTGACAATAAAAAATCATCTACAAGTAAGGATGGTAGCAAGTTTGATCCTTATGATGTAAATGATTATGATTCTGCTGAGGATTTTGCAGATGACAAATATGAAGAGTTCTACGACTACGAAGACATATACGAAGATGAAGATGAAGCATATGACGCAGCCGAAGAATACTGGTATGAAGAGCATGAGTGAAAATCCTGCTTACATATCAGCTTCTTGTCTTTATTCCAAGTTCTTTGTGCATTATGGCCTTTTCTTCATACATTCTCTGATCAGCCCTCATATAGACTTTATGAGAAGTTGGAGAACTGAATTCATGGCTGAAGGCATAACCTGTTGCTACACTTCTTTGATATTCAGGGTGAAGAGAATTGATATTATTAAGATAGCTATTCATTTGGTCTATAAGGCCTTTAATATCTACATCTTTACTATCCTCGATTATTACAAGAAATTCATCGCCGCCCATTCTGGCGCATAGTCCATAGCTTTCAAAGGTGCGATTTAAAACATCTGAAAACTCTTTGATATACTGATCACCTGCAACATGACCAAATTCATCATTTATCGGTTTAAGGCCATTAAGATCAATACTAATGATGCAGTAGTCATCAGTAGTATTGTCAAGGTCGCTCATCAGTTTATCAGCTTTTGATCTGTTAGGCAGGTTTGTAAGTCCGTCAGCATAAGCAAGACGCGACAAAGAAAGGTTTTCCTGCTTTCTTGCATAATGCTGGGTAATATATACAAGATAGGTAGATAATTGTGACATCGCAAATATAAGGCAGGCTCCTGATAGCATGATCATATCTGCAAGTGAGACAGTTCTTATATGTATTGAGTTAAGATAATAGATTATTACCTGTATTAAAAGTCCTATAGAGAAAATATTTATGCCAAGCATCTGAACTTTTACAGAAGGATCGACGTTAGGTTTTTTTACAAGCTTAAATGAATAATAAAATAGCATGCCGCATCCTAAAAGCCCGAGAAAATGGTACAAAACCAACGTTTTAAGAAGATGTATATTAAAAATATAGTGAAGTACCAGCTGGGTTATGGTCAATGCATATGACATATACATACAGATCTTAAAGAATCGGGCATCTTTAAGATTTAAAATGTTGTATATCAAAACGTATAAGAAAGGTATGATAAGATATAAGAATACATATTCTATTTCTGTTTCATACGGTGTGTAGACAAAAAATGATAGCACATTATAGTAGGACATAAGCCATATTCCTATAATAATGCTAAATAAAGCTCCCCATAAAAGACTTGCGATCTCAGGCACAGAGCTTATAAATAA
>NZ_JAILQF010000229.1 GCF_024699075.1 Butyrivibrio sp. | reverse complement strand
GTATTGGCCGTAATATACGATATCATGGTCAGAGTCGTTTCGTTAACTTCGCTGTCAACATATATAGGAAGACTCTCGCTATATCTTGTATACTCAGCTGCGTGAACTGTAGACGTGAAGACAAGAAATGCTGATACAAGGTTTATTAGGAATATCCTGAATCTCTTCATAAAAACCTTTCATTTGTCGTAGGCGGAATCTCATTACCTTTAGGTAATGATTAGTTGACATGAAAAACCATCGCTATTTTAAATACTATTTGAGCCCTAATAGTTGCCATGAAAACTCATCGCTCTTTTAAGAGCTATTGGGCCCCTGATAGTTGACATGAAAACTCATTGCTCTTTTAAGTTCTATTGGGTCCCTGATTCTTGTCATACGTCCTGTTAAAGAAGTAATTTTTCCCTTACTGAGAATAAAAAAGAGGCCGATTTACTATAAGTATTTCGGCCTCTTTTACGCACTTAATGAGTAATTTCTTTTTTCATAAGATAATCCGTCTGTTTATCGTCTCCAAGGACAAAAATATGTTCGGAAAACCTCTTAAAACCCTTGTTCTGGTAGAATTTCTGAGCTGCAAAATTGTATTCCCACACGCCAAGCCAGATATACGAAAACCCAAGCTCTATCGCCTTATTCTCAGCAATCTTCATGAATTCAGTTCCAACTCCCTGGCCTTTAGCTTCTTTCAAAATATAAATGCGCTGTATTTCAAGTGAATTATCATAGCCCTTTTCAGTCTGGGCGTCAGCAACATTTAATTTAAGATATCCCAAAGCCTTGTTTTCCTCATTAAAAGCAATATATATCATGCTGTCCGGATCAGACAATTCTTTCTTAAGAATCTCCTGATCATAGGCTTCCTCGAGGAATTTCTCCATATCTTCCTTGGTATTCTGCTCCTCGAAAGTTTCCATGAATGTTTTTCTACACACGCTTTGAAGCGCGTCTATTTCTGCTAAAGTGCATCTTTTAATAAACATTGTATCTTTATATCTCCAATTTAGTTTTCTTACAGGTGCACTCTAGCATAACATTTTTTATTATAATGTCAATGGTAATATTAGATTATTTTGCCCAGCATGCTGCATATCTCTGCAAGGACAGCTGATATTATGGGAAAAAGGATAAAGAGCTTCACCACCTGACTTACAATATTGAAGCCATATTTCCTATTTTCAAATACAGGTTCCACTTCAGGGAAATAATACTGAAAGAAGTGAAACTTCATTAGCATATAATAATCAAAGAATATCATGTCATAAGCCTTGTATATGACAAGTATTATCATGAATCTGGCAAAAGTCTGCCAAAAGCTGTAACCACTTCTAACCGCATCCCAGCATGAAATGATGAAAACTCCCAGTATCATCACGATGCTAAACAGCATAAGGACATAACCCAGATTTCTTGCTCCGTAAAATAGTTCCTTGTCTCTTTGGATTATCACTTCCTGCGCTTCTTTTGGTGCTGAAGAGAACATCTTCTTGTCCTGAATAAAGGCAACCGCAGCAATCATCATAAGCGTAATCGAGGCGCAAAAAACAACCGCCAAGAATATAGTTAATAACATCTTATAATCCTCCCATTTTGATCCCAATTTTAAAACTTCTTATCTGCTCTTTCTTACCACAAGGTCATTTTAGATCCCGATTTTAAAGCTTATTATCTGCTCTTTCTGGCAACAAGGTGCATTCTGAACTTCTTGGCGCTCTCAAGCTTTTCAACCTTCAAGCCGCTTTTATCGCAGAATTCCTGAATTTCGTCCAAAGATCTTGCAGCCACATCACCGTGTCCTAGAAAATTAGAAATAGGCATCTCAGTATGATTCATGAGCCATAGTACAGCTTTAGGCGCTGTATAGTCCTGAAGCACAAGCCTTCCTCCCGGGCGAAGCACTCTTTGAACACTGTCAAAAAATTTCTGGGGATTTGGATAATGATGAAAACTGTTAGTGCATATTACAACGTCAAAAGAATTGTCTTCAAAAGGCAGATTCTCGCAGTCTCCCACAATAAACTCAGTATTACTAAGATGCTTGGACTTACCCACTTCTATCATCCTTGGCGTAATATCAAGGCCCGTATAATGCTTATTTGGATCCTTCTCATGCAAAATAGATATCATCGGCCCTGTACCACACCCGCAGTCCAAAAGGTCGTTGTAATCTTCCTTCTCAAGCTCCGCAGCTATATAAGGATAATCATCCTTACATAATTCGTATATTCCGGCATGACCGCTTTCATATACATCTGCGGCCTTTGTAAATTCTTTGATCGTAAGATCCTTGTATTCAGTAGCTGTACGCATTCACCTAACCTCACTTGTTTGTATTTGGCTTAGCTATATTATGTATTTAGCTCTGCCATGATCTCTTTTTAATAGAGAACCACCTTTATCAAATCCGGCTCACAGCTATTATATACCTCTTTGTTAGCAATTGCTAACATGTATTTTTAAAAATTTAATTGTGTGTTAGTAATATGACTCAATCTTTGCTTTTTATAAGTTTAAATACTTGCAAATACTACATCTCAAGCTTTGTACATTTGATATTCTTTGCTCATTGCGAAGTTGATAACTCGGCCATTTAAATAAAGGATTTTCGAGTCTTTAAAAATCTTATAAAATTTAAGAGCTTGATAGATGAAACTATATATTTCGCCTGGGGTCCGTCTGTCTGAGCGAAGCGAGTTTCGGACCCCGAAATATATAGTTTCAGATATTAAGCCTGAAATTTATAGGATTTTTAAGACAAGAAAATCCTTTATTAAATGGCCAGGTTATCAAATCGCAATGACAATTATCTTATATACGAGTAATGCGATTTATTTCGCTGCTTTCTTTGCTTTTCTTATGGAAAACAGGATTACAGCGCCTATTACAACTCCGCATGTATTAAGGATCAGATCATCGATATCCGTATGTCTTCCATCGCAGAATATCTGACTAAGCTCAATAAATAATGT
>NZ_JAILQF010000203.1 GCF_024699075.1 Butyrivibrio sp. | reverse complement strand
AACATCTCTTTCCAAAGAGATTTACGTATCTGAGGAAACTCTTTCTTGATAAGTCTGCTGCTTGCAGATTTATACGCATTGATAAATTTACTTATCTCTGTGTTAGGCTGTCCTCGGAACAGGATGTGAACATGGTCAATGTCGTGATTCCATTCTTCTAACGCAATGTTATATGTAGGAGCAATCTTCTCAAATATTTCTTTGAGCCGGATTGAGATCTTGTCATCTATCACCTTGTTGCGGTACTTTACGCACATGATAAGGTGATAACGCAGCATGAATACTGAATGATTATTATTATCTAATTTCATAATATTTATAACCTTTATTATGCATACGACTGATTTACAATTAGATTATAATATTATCAGATACAAAAGTCAAGAAACGCCGTGTTTATCGCAATTCATCCCACCACCTATAGAGGTGGGGGATTTCTTGCTCACGGCGTGTTAAATACTGGACATGGGAAAATGGCGGCAATATCCAGATGTGGGATAATAGAGGCAGTGATAACCAGAAATGGTATATTAACGATGCCGGAAATGGATATGTATATATCACCAGTAAATACAATGGCAGATGCCTTGAGGTAGAAGGCGCAAGTACTGATGCAGGTGCTAACGTCTGGCAGTGGGATTATCTTGGCAATGCCAATCAGCAGTGGAGATTAGAAGTGATCGAATGATCATTTTGTATCTTTTATAGCATTAGTATATGAAGTTTGGCTATAAAAAAGCTAAGGGTAAGTTGTAAGTGAGAGGTCACTATTACCCCTTGGGATGAGTATAATGGCAAAAAAAGCAGCCGCGTATGACATGAGTTTATTTAAGTCATACGCGGTTTAGGGTATGTCTAGATTCAGAGCACTGATGTACTGACTCAATCATAATTAATCAAATGAGGTAGGTGTCAAAAGTTCCTTTTGACACCATATGACTAACGGATTGTTCCGTTTCTTCGAAACTCTCACAATCCTAAAACATTCGCAAATCCGCACTACGTGCTACTTTGCTCATGTTTTGCGGGTCATAAATTCATATTCGATTTCGAGCAAGCTCGAATCGAAATGACTTTTGACCCTTACATCATATTATTTTTTGACAAAAAATATTGCAACCTGTCTGTACTTTAGTTTCTGTGTGCCTTGTCAACTGCTTCCCAAAGTCCCTGAATATAGCAGGCTCCAAGAGCTCTGTCATAAAGACCGTAACCAGGCATAGCCTTCTCATCCCAGATCATACGACCATGGTCAGGGCGGATAGGTCCGTCAAAGCCAGTCTCATAAAGAGCCTTAATGATCTCATACATATCAAAACTTCCGTCTGAAGAAAGATGACAAGCCTCTTCGAAATCAGCAGGACCTACAGGAATCTTCTCTCCTGCCCAGCTTGTAACCTGGCTTCCATCCTCATGCTGGAAGGTGTTGAACTGAAGATTTCTAACATGTGCAAAATGGATACGTCCCTTAAGATTTCTGATCATCTGAGGAAGATCATTTTCAGGATTTGTACCATAAGAACCTGAGCAGAATGTAACACCGTTGTGTACATCATCAACAGTCTTCATCATACGCTGAATGTTCTTTTCATTATTGATGATACGAGGAAGTCCGAATACATTCCATGCAGGATCATCAGGGTGAATAGCCATCTTGATATCATACTTGTTACATACAGGCATGATAGCTTTAAGGAAGTATACAAGATTTTCAAAAAGCTTCTCTTCATCAACATCCTTGTACATCTCAAAAAGCTCTTTAACGCGGGCCATTCTCTCAGGCTCCCATCCTGGCATTACTGTTCCGTTCATATCACCGTTGATCGAAGCGAACATGTCTTCAGGATTGATGGAATCTACTGTCTTCTGGCTATAAGCAAGAACTGTTGCGCCATCTGCTCTTTTTCTTGCAAGCTCTGTTCTGGTCCAGTCGAATACAGGCATGAAGTTGTAACATACCATGTGAATGTCTTCTTTACCAAGATTCTCAAGAGTCTTTATATAGTTGTCTATGTGCTCGTCACGCTTGCCATTACCGATCTTGATATCATCAGAAATATTTACTGATTCAATACCTGAAATGTGCATATCAGCTTCTGCAACATCAGCTTTGAGCTTTCTGATCTCATCTAAAGTCCAAAGATCTCCGGCAGCTTTATCGTAAAGTGTTGTAATAACTCCCTTAACTCCAGGAATCTGTCTGATCTGCCAAAGCTTAACAGTATCAAACTCTTTACCATACCAGCGAAGTGTCATTTCCATAATTTTAAATCTCCATTCTCTAAATATATAAATTTACAATGTCTTTTACTTAACACGGATCCGGCTTAAATACCCGTCCGGAGCCTTCTTTATAGATACTCTCTTTATAGTATATATTTTGGATTTTTTTAGCTGATAATTCAATTGACAAAAAAGTTGCATAGTTTGCAAATTTGGCATATAAATGATAGTAAGAAATAATATCAAGAAATATAATCAAGAAATGATATCAAGAAATAATACCAAGAAATAATATCAAGAAATGATACCAAGAAATAATATCAAGAAATAATATCAAGAAATAATACCAAGAAATAATATCAAGAAATAATAACAAGAAATGATATCAAGAAATAATATCAAGAAATAATATCAAGAAATATAATCAAGCAATAATATCAGGCAATAATATCAGGCAATAATAATACACACAATTATTGTAACGTACCATTTTATCGCATGAGGGCCAAAAATGAGAAGAGAACTTAGAAGTGACTTTACCACAAGGCAGACAATGCTTTCAGACCTTTTTGAGCTTTATTACTACAGTGATGTAGCCATAAAGCCTGTCGAGATGCATTCTCACGATTATTATGAATTCTACATCTTCCTTGAAGGTGATATAGATATGCAGATTGAAAATGTGGCAACGCCGTACATAAAGCTTGTACCAGGCGACATAGTCGTATTTCCTCCGGGAATAAGGCATCATGCCATAAAGCGCCCAGATGATGATACCAAAAATATAAGTGACCAGGGCTCTATGCCCTATCGCCGTTTCGTATTCTGGCTAAGCGATAAGTATTTAAAAGAGCTTCTTAGCATCTCACCTGACTATGCCTATCTTATAGAAGAGGCTCAACAGGGAAAGTTCATCCACCATCTGGAAAAGGCCCTTTCAGGTCAGGTCCAGTCCAAGGCAATAACAGTGCTAGAAGAAATAAGCACTGTACACTATGGCCATGATGCTTTTTTGAGAATCTATTCCTCAGAGCTTCTCCTTACTCTGACGCGCTACGTCTATGAATCAGAGCACAAGATAAGCGTTCCTGAAAACACTGATATGATGGGTCAGCTCATCACCTATATTGATGAACACCTGACTGATAACCTGTCTTTAAACGTCCTTGCAGAAAAGCTCTTTGTAAGTAAGTCCTACATAGTGCATGAATTCAAGAACAGACTCGGCCTTTCAGTCCATCAGTATATAGTCAAAAAACGCCTCGCCGGGTGCCGCGATTCAATGCTCAGCGGCACACCAATAAGCGAAGCGTATATTACATATGGATTTAATGACTATTCAAATTTTTATAAAGCCTTCAAAAAAGAATA
>NZ_JAILQF010000192.1 GCF_024699075.1 Butyrivibrio sp. | reverse complement strand
TTAAGAGGAGTTCTTGAAGAAGAAGGAGTAACTGATAGATCAGTCTTAAATACTGATGCACAAAGACTTCATGATTTTATAAAACTTGTCTCCAAAGATTTTGAGATTGGTTATCCAAAGAAAAGCAATGCTCCTAAAGGGAATTTTATAGTAACAACCTATGACGGCTCAAGAAAAAGGACACCTGCGCAGGTAAAACTCTGGAAACTTACAGATAATGAAACAGATAAAGATTTTGACCATGTATGCGGAAAAATAGACATGGAGCGATTCGTTACAGAATTTGACGGGGAGATTTCTGCTTCTATACCTTATGGAAGATATTACTGCGAAGTATCAAAGGGAAGCGAATACTGCATTATTAAGGACATAGTAGAAATTGGACCCAAAGCAGCAAATCGTAAATACCATTTGAAAAGATTTGTTGATTTAAGTAAATATGGATGGTATGCAGGGGATATCCATCATCACAGCATATATTCAAGCCCTGTATATAAGGGAGATGACGATGTTACAGAAAGCCCCCATGAAGTTGCAAACTCCATGGCAGCAATGGGACTTAGGTATGGAGCTTTGAGTGATCACCATAATATTCTCAATCATAAAAAGTGGATGAAGGAGACAAGAAGTGATTTTCTTCCCATAGTATCCAAGGAGATATCCACATCTAATGGCCATGTCATAGCACTTGGCGCAGAAAAGGATGTTATATTCAGGATACCCGATAAGGATCTAAGAAGTGATGAATATATGCGATCTGAGTTTAAGAAAATAGTGAACGAGATCAAAGAAAATGGCGGCCTTGCCCAGATCAATCATCCATGTGACCTTTCAAAATCCAATTCCTGGAACCCTTCCTATTACGATATGACAGGAATATTTGAAACCATAGAGATATGGAACGGATCAGCACCTATGATCAAAGGCTCTACCAATTATAAGGCATATGAACTCTGGCTTAACCTATTGAAAGAAGGTATATACAGACCAGCAACAACAGGAAGCGATACACATAATATTAAGGCAGACGATTACAATGATTTCTATATACTGATGCAGAATATAAGAAAAGTCATGTCTGTCCTTAAATATCCCGCATATAAAAATGAGATACATGTTATAGACCTTATCTTTAAAAAGGCTGTTCCCATCCTTGAAAAGTGGGCCACAACAAGCCTTACAAGCGGCTGCGTCAGAACCTATGTTCATATAAAAGGAAAACCCACTAAAGATAAAGTACTTGATTCATTAAGAAAAGGAGAATCTTTCCTTACAAACGGCCCAATACTCTTTTATAAAGACAATAGACTAACCCTAATGTCTGCAAGAAAACTTAATTATTTAAGAATATACACTCCGGAAGGCCTGTACAAAGAAAAAAAGCTTAATTCAAAGACAGCGCTCAAGAAAGACGGAGATAACATCTTCTACGATTATAGCTGTGATCTGAAAGACTCTAAACTGCTTACGAAAGAATGGTTTTACATAACCGCAGTAGATGACTGCACCAACCAGGCATTTCTCAACCCTGTATTCAAGCAATAAAGGTTATCTGGATTACAACAACTACGCACACCATAACCTATATTCGCTTGCAACATGGTACTCGAGAGGCCTAAAAAACTTTGCTCACATCATAACTTTCATTTCCTTGCAAATCTGATGCTTGGGAAGTTAACAAAGGATTTTCGAGCTCTTTAAAAAACTTATTAAATTCAAGAGCTTAATAGATGGATTTTTATATTCTTCCTAGGGTCCGCATGTCTGAGCGAAGCGAGTTTCGGACCCTAGAATATAAAAATCCAGATATTGAGCCTTGAATAATAAGTTTTTTAAGACAAGAAAATCCTTTGTTAACTTCCCAAGCTTATCAAATTGCAAGGAAAGTAGACTATAGAACGCAAAGACCGCTAGTTGAATTTGTGAGAGACCGTGTTCCTGTATTCGCGAGGTGATGCCCCGGATATTTTGTTGAAAACCCTGTTGAACTGTGAAAAAGATGTAAAACCGCAGCTTTCAGCAATAGCTGAAATCTTATCGTTGGTACTCGAAAGCTTGTACTGTGCATTCTTTATTCGTGTAAGCTGAATGTAGTTCAAAAGATTAAAGTGAGTTATTGACTTGAACTCTCTCGAAAGATAACTCGGACTTAAGTAATACATCTGTGCCAGTGATTCAAGCGACAGATCCTTATCGTAATTATTGTGAATATAGGATGCGATCTCATAAATTTTGTGCTCAATAGAAGTATAGGTCTGATCATCAGAATATTTGTTCCTTGGGCTCAGCTCATACAAAGTATAAAGAAATTCCTGAAAAAGAGTATGAATATGAAATTCATCTGCAGGATTGTCATAGTAATTATGAGTATCAGCAAATACATATATCTTATTAAGAATATCTGACAATTTCTTTCTGTCATCAAAATCAAAACGCATAATAGGAACATCCTGGTAAAAAGGTGCAAGAATAGTGTCATATGCTTCTTTGGTTTCCGGATTATTAAATGGAAACATAAAGTCTATGACGATACGCTTTGATGCATCTCCTTTATAATAAATGGATTTATGAAGGATTGAAGGCGCAAGAAGTACCATGTCTCCCGCATGAATATTGTAAGGAGTTCCCTCTATAAGATGGGATGCATTTGGAGCAAGAAGTATAAGTATCTCATAAAAGGGATGCAGATGCTGGAACTCCATGTTATTAGATACGCTTCTTTTGTCATAATCAATGTAGTAGTAAATATTATCTTTGATGTTATTGATTATGATGAAGTGTTTGTCATCATATTGAAACTCATTGTTTATCAGCATATTTTCTCCAAATTCCCCTGAGTCCAAAATAAGTAACAGCATCATTATATTAAGCTATGACAAAAAATGCAATGTTTTTTGTCTTCTTCAATAAAAACTAAATAGAATTTGAATATATGAAAATATAGAATAAATATATCAACAATAAGAACTGGGAGGTACCGGGGTTGAGCAAAAATAAAAAAAACAGGTCAGGTGGCAAGATCAACATTAAGACATATATGCGTAATAACTGGCAGTTATATCTTATGTTACTTGTTCCTGTTATCTACATGATTTTATTTAAGTACAAGCCTATGCTTGGAGTTGTAGTAGCTTTTAAGAAGTTCAATATATTCCAGGGAATATGGGCAAGCCCATGGGTTGGACTTAAAAATTTCAAGGATGCATTTTCATCAGCAGCCTTTTGGTCATCACTTAAAAACACACTTATTCTTAATATAGGTGACCTTATTCTTGGATTTCCATTTCCAATATTCCTTGCAATATTCTTAAATGAGCTTAGAAGCAGCAAGATAAGAAAAGCCACTCAGACACTTCTTTATCTTCC
>NZ_JAILQF010000161.1 GCF_024699075.1 Butyrivibrio sp. | reverse complement strand
AGCCGCAAAGGGTGTAGCCGAATCCTCAGGCCTCGTTGCCAATGCAGCTTCTTCCGTATCCGACGCTGTCGATACGATAAACAACAACCTCAATAGCTTTACGATCAAATAACCCTAGGGGACGGAGTCGTGGCTTATTTTTAATAAGACTGCCATTTACAATTCTTTCAAAACTATCATATGCTTTGAAGTTCCCAACATTTTTTGAATTATACATTAAGAAAGTAATGGCAAAGAAGCTAAAGAAGAATGCTACAAGCACAACTATTAAAGTAACACTTAAGGATACAGATAAGGCAAATAAAAAGATTGCAAAGCAGATGAACAAACAATTAAAGAAGCTTACAATTACACTTACAAATTCTTAAGCTTCTGAATAAGATTTAAAGGGCAGTATACCGTTTGATATACTGCCCTTTATTTCGTTTCATCATAGATGGCTCCATCCTTGAAGTCATCTGTATTCATACCCTCTTAGGAGAATTCCACCTTAATCTTTTTACTTGATATCTCATCCCTTAGAGAGCAAAACTACCGTCTCGATTTGCGAACCATTGTCCAAACTAATCTTCATATCTTTTGATATGATAGGAAGCTTGAATTCAATAGACTTAAGCCATTGGCCGTTCTCTTGTTCTTCTTTGTAAATCTCAACCTTTTCTATGAATTGTGTCAGGAACTCTCTGCGTTCCGCTTCACTCATCGGCTCATACATTTTATCGAAAAAGATTAGCGCTTTGTAGATATTATCTCCACAAACCTTTTCAGCAAGTATCGACCGCTTCTTAGCTTTAGCCTCTACTAAGGCGTTTTCTGTCTCTTCGATTTTATCATAAGTCTTACTGAGACGATTCTCTAAATCTGTTTTTCTTCTCTTGTAGTGCTTATCCTCGTAATCCAAGTTGTCCAAATCTGAAAGAATAGCATCTTTATTTAGGTAACACTGCCGCAGAGTCTTTTCGTGAGCTGATATTTCCTGATCAAGCGCAATGGTATCAACTTCCATATCGATTTTTTCACGCATCATCCCGGCAAACTTTTTATTGCTCACAAGTTTTCGCAGGACTTCAACTACGGCTCCATCGAGTTTTACTTCAGATACCTGTTTTCTATAATCACATTTGTGACCTCTGGTCATGTTGCGGTGCTTGCAGCCATAATAAAAATAATCGCTGTACTTCGTACCATCTTTTCTATGCTTAATACTTTTGTTTCCATACATTCCCGCCCCACAGACAGGGCATCTTAATACACCTGATAAAAGATGTATTTTCTCACCTTTAGGCGAATTTACCTTTTCATATTTTTTAGCCTGTGTCACGGCTTTAATTTGTGCCTGCTCCCATACTTCTTCTGATTTAATATCTTCCATCATGTTGTTAAAAAAGCAACACGACCCTCAATCGATTTACCAGACTTTCCGGCATCCTCATATTCTCCGGCTATTTCGTAATCGTTAAATTCACAGAATGCTTTCATTCTGGATTTCTGTGCATCCAAAGAATAGCCATCTATCTGCATAGATGTGGAAACACGGGTATATAGATATACTTTTGTTTTTTCTTTTCCCAATAATATCATCTCCTTTAGATACTTTTATCCGGAAGTTTTAACAAAGCATCAATAACCGGACGAACCATTTGTACTGATTCTACCTTGTTAATAGCACAGAGCTTTCATCCTGCATCTTTACTTGATGCTCCACAGTGGAATGCCTGCTCTGTTGGCAATCCATAATCGAGAACTATAAGTCTATCATGACAATCCGGATTTGGTTTGATCCGAAGCGGTGGGTACTGATTTATAAAATCATTAACCACAGATGTCGTGAGAAATCCTCTCCTGCCATGTCCATTCTCCGTAAAAAGAACTTGCTGCAGAAATTTCCTCTTCATCCTCAATTCCTTTACCGGTAAGAAGTTGCTCCGGGGTAATTTGCAAAACATTACAGATGTCCATTATCTTTTCTACCGTAGGATTGAGGATGAAGAGGAAATTGCTGCAGCAAGTCCAGAAAGTAAATTTACTCCCGGCGATGTTCAGATGATTGAAGATTATCATAATCTTAAGGAAGAACAGCAAAAGCGTCTTATGGCTTATATGGAGGCTCTGAAGAAGATAGAGAGTCTTGAGGATATGTAGTTAAAATTATTCGATTAAAAATTTGGACCAGTGGTTTGCGGTCGGTTTTTTCGACCACAAAAAATATCTTTGTTTGAATATAGAATACATGAAGTCACAATTTGTGACTTCAAAAAAAGAAAATGCAAAGGAATATAGCGTTTATGGAAAATACAACAGGATTACTCACAGTTGAGTCTATTAGAAACTGTGTATATACGATTCGTGGGGAACAGGTAATGATCGATAGTGATTTAGCTGATATTTATGGCTATGAGCTCAAAGCCATGAATCAACAGGTAAAGCGAAATATTGAGAGGTTTCCC
>NZ_JAILQF010000142.1 GCF_024699075.1 Butyrivibrio sp. | reverse complement strand
ATAGCTTCTGATACACATCATTCTTAAAACTCAGAACTGTTATGCATACTGACAGATGATACTGTCCAAGGTTCGATATCTGCTCCCAATTCTCCGGAGTAAACAGTGAACCATTCGTTTCCAATGTGACCGATACTTCCGAGGAATCCGCTAACGGTTTCCACTCTGAAAGCAGTTTTAAAGTATGACGGCTTACAAACAATTCACCTAAGCCATTTGCGCTGATATGCTTTACATAAGGCAGAGCCTTGCGGAGCTCTTCATCAATCTTGTTATATTTTTCCTCATTAACCTTCGCATCTGCTCTTGCCATGCAATTTGGAATGTCACACATGATGCAACGATAGTTGCAGACATTCTCGTAAGCGAGGTATAGAGATTCAGGATACTTGGGAATCTCATCGATTTCAATCTCGTTTTCAGACACATTATTGTTGGCAACCCATGGACACTGATTGGGATTGCAGTTTGAGTGATCTCCTTTAGCATGCATATCACGGATTAGTTCTGCTTCTGCACTATGATAGATTTCATCCAGAGAATTCTTTGTAAGATGTCCGATAATCCCTCCATCATGCAACCATGAGCATAGTCTCACTGCGCCATCTTCGTTTATAATCTGAACAAAGTCTTTTGCTCTTTTACATAATCGCATAATTCATCGACCTCTTTTTTATGTTCTAGGCATATATGTCTGCATATTTATAACAGTTTTTCAAAGAATCAAAGCATTTCTTTTTCCCAATATCTAATTGTGTTTCTAATACCTTCTTCGAAACTAACGCAAGGCTTAAATCCTGTATCTCTAATCAGATCATATATATTTACGCATGAACTAAATGCTTTTTCACTCAAGTCAATTCTTTCTCCAATACCCAGTTTGAGTTCTGGATTAATAATATCTCTTATCGTTTTTATGTATTCAAATAATGGTTTATATTGCCCAGAACCAATGCCATATACTTTTCCACATATTCCTCTTTCACCTATCATTCTTAATGCGCGAACCACGTCGGAAACATATAAGAAATCCCACATTTGTTCAAGTTTTCCATAGCTTGGAATTTCTTTTTTTAATAAGCTTCGAATTGTATAAGTTATAATATTGTTATCAATCCGCCGTTCTCCAAATGTACTGGGAATTACGCACCAAATGAATGATTGTTTTAGCTTTCTAGATTGAACATCTAAAAAATAATGTGTGGATACCTTGGCCGCTCCGTACATATCATTAGGCTGTTGTTTTGCTCCTAAATCCATTACATTTGTTGTCATAGCATACTCAGCAACAGTCCCTGTAGAAATAAACAATTTGCAACCAACTTCTTTGCATAGAGTTAATGCATTTAGAGCCATGGTTATATTAGATATTTGTAAACCAATGTCATCTTTTTTTTCTGGGGAAACCCCTGACCAACAAAGGTTAAAGAAAACATCATATGCACGAGATGGAATTTTCTCCATCTTCATAGTGTTCAAATCCCCCTGTATAACTAAGCAATTCACATTATCTAATATTTCAGGCAAGATTTTATTCACATCTCTTACTATTATCGTTACACCCCACCCAGCATTCAGTAACTCCAATGCAAGCCAGCTACCTATGAAGCCAGTCGCTCCTGTAACTATCGCATTTTTCATCATATATTCACCTCGTGCGGTTTCATCATCGTACTGGTCAATGGATTCTTCGCTTTTTGATCAAAGAATCCATAAGGATTATTTATTTCAACTCATATTTTCTATAATCACAGCATGAAAAAGATTTAGAGTTTAAAGAAATATAATGTAAATTTGTCATTACCATACTTTCCAGGGAGCCGTCCCGGAATTCCACAGATCCTCCAACTTTTGACGCTCATTCATTGTATCCATGCATTGCCAAAAACCTTGATGAACATAACCATCTAATTGGCTATCATGAACCAATTTTGTTAAGGGATCACCTTCAAATTGCTCCCAATCACCTCTAATGTAATCGAATACCTGATGTTCAAGTACCATAAAACCAATATTAATAAGACTGCCATCAAAAGTTGATTTTTCGCGAAATGAGGATATTGATCCATCAAGGTTTCTTTCGAGGACACCTTTTGTCTGCCCAAAGTTATACAACGAAAGAGTAGCATATCTATGGTGTTCTTTATGGAAATTAATTACTTTATTTATATCCACATCACCTACACCATCGCCATATGTTAGTAGAAAAGGATTAGCGCCAATATATGGTTGAATTCTTTTTATTCTTCCACCTGTTTGTGTATCCAATCCAGTATCAACAATCGTAACTCTCCACGGTTCAACATGCTCCTGATGAACTGTTATTTCATTCCCTTTTGTGAAATCAAACGTTATATCTGAAAAGTGAATAAAATACTGAGCGAACCACTCCTTAATAATATCCTGTTTATATCCAGCGCAAATCACAAAGTCATTAAAGCCATAATGAGTGTATCCTTTCATTATATGCCATAGAATAGGCTTGCCGCCTATTTCAACCATGGGTTTTGGACGTAAATGTGATTCTTCTGATATTCTTGTTCCCTTACCGCCTGCCAAGATTACTACTTTCATGAAATCACCATTTTCTATCAGACTCTAATTATTGCAGTTAAATGTTCCATTACACATATCATATAGATCAACTATGGATAAAATTGGTGCTGATGTAAATGCTTTCAAATATTCCTTTATTTCTTCAATATATCCGGCGCAAACGACGATAATTAAATCGGTATTTTTGCTTAACTCACTTGGAGGATTTACTGTCAGTTCATAAAAATCTTGATCGGTCTGTTGAAACCTACCTGGATTAGATGCATCTATATCAAATCTACCCGCATCACGATCGACAAGAATAACTGATACAAGGTTCTTGATTAGTCTGTAAATTAATACTGCTGTGCTCTCGGCATTGCCACCTACACCGTATATTGCTATTGAAGCAATTCCTTTTTGCTCAAACAGCGCCTTCAGCCTATTTACTGGTGGCATATGAGTCAATGTGTCTATGTAAGAATCTCTGTTATAAATAAATCGCACATAATTGTATTGAAATTTTATGACATCAATATATATATTTCTATCTATAGCGTTATTTACGATAGCAGAAATACCGCTCTCTAGAGATTCTTTAATTTTGGTTAGTATTGGTATTCTATCTTTGAGCACAGTTCCGGATGCTTTTGCTGCAATATCCAACCAATCTATCGATAAAAATGCATATTTTAAATATTGTTGAAACATCAACAACTTGACATCAATATTTGTTTCTCTTTCATATATAAAATTTATCACCTCATGTGAATTATTAATATATGATTCAGGGAGCATGACCTGAGAAACAGAAAAACCATTTCCTAAATTTTTGCAATCCAGATCACGTTCAAGGATATTTTTTCCAACTCGTATCAAATCAATCATAGGATTATACGCAAAATCGCCACGTAAAATTGCTTCTCCAATCCAAAACAATTGGGGAACATACCGGTATGTATAATAAGTTTTGCATTTTGAATAAATATTCGTTAACAATTCATCAGTGACAATAAGCTTATTAAAGATTATTCCAGAAATATATGCATCAACATAGAAACAATGTGCTGCTTCGTATCCTTTTTTCCAATACAACTTTTCATTCACTGAATAGGTAGGATGCGATTCAACTTTTGAATACATGACGGCCAAAGAAGGATGTTCGTCAAAAAAGTTTATATAATAATCAATGTTTTCAGGAATCAACTCATCTTCATCACTAAGTATTAGACACAAATTTGATCGTGCATAACTGACAACTGTCCTTAAGTTTTCTTCAAATCCCTTGTTTTCTTCGAATTCTTTATATAATAGATTGTCATTATTTTTATTTTTCAATGCTTTGTAGCCTTCTGTATTAGAAACACTACCATTATTAGATATTACAATTTCAATATATTTTTTATTTTTAAATACACGTAAAAGGTTATTTACTAATTTTTCGGCTAAATTACCTCTATTGTATGAGGGGATACATATACTTAACTTATAGTTCATAAAATTGATCCTTCCTACTTATCATATGATGAGCAATTATTTGCTACTCTACTAGCTTCGTCATTAAAAAAGTTATGTTAGTATATTTTCCACTTCTTCACATTATTCATAGATAAGTTCGACAAACATATCTATATGTTCAACTATATAAATCATTTTTTCTCTGTCATCAAAATCAAAAAAAATTATTCCGGGATAATCTTTTTCAGTGTTTTTTATTTCATAACCTTTTCCTAACCACATCACGGAATCGTAAATATATTTTTCAAGATCAGAATCGAATCTGATGTTTTTAATCTTTCCTTTTTTGTGACCATTCAGGCAATGTCTGCCGGTGTATCCTTTTTGTCTGATGTTATTAGGAAAATCTGATACATTATCAGCGCATTGTGTTCTGAATATATAATCAACCCAATCAATTCCTGTCGCTTTTATCTCGGGATATGGATACCAATCTCCACTCATCCGTCTGGTTATTTCAAGGATATGTGGTTTATGCTCTCTATCTAAAATGTACTGCGAGTGCATCAATCCATCTTTTATGGACAGAGCTTCAGCTACAGTTTCAGTGTCACTAATAAGTGTATCAACAACATCTTCAATAAAATCTGCTGGTCCACCCGAAGTAGAAACACGGTATTTGCTATAGTGCATATACTCATTGTCACTGTAATAGCCTCTAACTTTTCCGTTGACTAAAAAAGCATTAAAGCTATGGTTGCTTCCGGTTATAAAAGGCTCGATAACTATTTTTTTACACTTTGATTTATAAAAAGCATCTCTAACGGCATATCTTCCTTCGCTCTGTGTATTAGCTCTCCGAATCCCTTGACCAGCTCCCAAATCTACAGGTTTTACAATAATTGGATATTGTGCTTGCAATAGGTATCTATTTGCATCAGTTTCACAATCAAAGTCTATGGCTACAGGGGAGGATATCTTTAATTTTTTTGATAATTTTTTGAACAAATCTTTATGGTGAAGAGTTAAGGCATCTTCATATCGCTCGTGACCACCTAGTTGCATTTTTTCCGCAACATAGCATGCAGACAGGTACCCAAAATCATTACAATTAGAACATACTTTATCAATGTTCTTAGATTGAGCTATTTCCAACATCTTGTCTGGGATTGAAAAATCTCCATATACATATTCGTCAGCGTATCTGTGTCCCAATCCTTCTGGCGCAGTGCCAGATGTAATCACATAATACCCGTATTCTTTAGCTTTTTTTATTAATGGTATATCGTGAAAACTTCCGTTTGGAATTAAAACTTTTTTCATTTTTTTATATGCACCCATATAGATTTTAAGTCGCTGTATTCGTCAAAGGCATACATGGATTTGTCTTTGCCCAACCCAGATTCCTTTACACCGCCAAATGGTGATCTATTATCATCATTTCCATAGCTGTTGATATGGAGAAGTCCTACTTCGACGCGATTTGCCACATAAAATGCTTCATTTAAGTCATCTGTCCATATGGCTCCTGCAAGTCCATAGTTTGAGTCATTTGCAATGGAAATCGCATCTTCGGTTGATTTTGCTTTAAGTACTACGACTACCGGCCCGAAGATTTCTTCCCTTGCAAGTTTGCTGGTTGCATCTATATCAGATATGATAGTTGGTTTTATACAACATGCATCTTTATGGTGTTTTTTCTCTCCTGTAGCTTGATAGACATCTGCGCCACTACTAACTCCTTCTTCGATATATTTCTTGATTTTATTATATTGCTCGCGGCTTACTACACAGCCCACGTTGTTTTCATCATCAAACGGATCTCCTGGAACGTATCTTTCACATTCGACCTTAAGAGCTTTCATGAATTCATCATACTTATTCTCTGACACGATGACCCTTGATGGGGCGGAGCAAATCTGTCCTTGATTGTAGAACATATTATCAGAGAGCACTTTAGCAGATTCTTTGACATTCTTACATGATTCCGTTACTATATACGGCCCCTTACCGCCACATTCAAGACCCACCTTTTTCATGTTAGACTCACCGGCGTACGTCATTATTTTTTTTCCAACCTCACTAGAGCCGGTGAAGAAAATTCCTCTCACATCTTTATGAAGAGCAAGTGCTTTACCTGCTGTTTCACCATATCCAGGGACTACATTGAACACACCGTCTGGTATTCCGGCTTCTTTTGTTAGCCCTGCTAAGAAAATGGCCGAAAGAGAGGATTGTTCTGCAGGCTTTAGAATGACGGAATTTCCCATAGCAAGTGCAGGACCATATTTCCATGCTGATACTACCATGGGGTCATTCCATGGGGTAATAAGTCCTACCACACCTAATGGAACTTTTTTTATTATTCCAAATTCTGTAGTATCCGAAGGAATGGAGACATCATAATATTTGTCGATACTCTCTGCAAAATATCGAAGTGCTTCTATCGCTTTTGGTATAGAATCCTCGTAATAATTTTTATATGCTCGGCCTGTTTCATAGGTATCGAGAAGCGCTAGCGTTTCCCGATTTTTTTCCATCAGAGCGGCTAGATGGAGTAGTACCTCTTTTCTATGCGCATGAGTTGTTTTACTCCATATACCTGATTCGAAGGCTTCTTTTGCCGCTTGGACAGCAATATCCACATCTTCTTTTTTACAAGATGCAATACCGCTCAAATCGCTTCCATCAATAGAGGAGGTCTTTTGAATAATTTCTTTGTCTATAGCATCTACATACCGTCCGTTGATATATGCTCTTTTTTCGATTTTTTTTTCGACAATCCTTTTTTGAATATTCATTGCATAACCTCATTACTCAATTTATTTCCGATATTGCCGGCATTATCTTTATTAGAAAAATCTGTCATATTCTGGAATAATATCGATACCTTCTCCATTTGTTTTCTGAATTCTGATTACCTCTTTGTTAGTCTCATTTCTAAGGCAATGGAAATTACACTTGATTGCTGGATCCAATTGATTCATTATGTTCTTTCTCTTTTCAGAATGCCAAATGTCTTCAAGAGACTGAGTTTTAGCGTCTCCTATTCTGTACGGAGTTTTACCTCTCCAATATGGGCATACATAAACACCTGACGGGCAAATCAAAGTTCTTAAATGTGCTGCTGGGCAGAAGTGATAATCTTTGTTTTGGTATGTCTGTACGCAATTAAGAGAGTCTTCTAGGTTAATTGCGGTAATGACCTTAAAGCTATCTGTATCCAAATCTTTAAGTTTCTCGACTTGCTTTTTGGCCTCGTTCATTCTTTCTTTACTATGGACGACTAGAGCGTGAGGTCTTCCGCCTGCGTATGCATAACTTGGCTTCACTTCAAAATAGTCACAGCCAATGTCTCTTGCCAAGAGTGCTGCATCGTATATTTCATGAATATTCGATGTAATTCCAAAGCCGTCTGCTTCAGTACGTATTAGATATGAAAAGCCAAGTTTTCCTTTCTTTATCTTTGCAAGATCTCGCATTCCTTTCACTATCGCATCAAACTTTGATTTTCCATCCTTTGATGGTCGAAGTTTATCAAATGTTTCTTGTGTTGCAGCATCCATTGACACCCTGGTCCACGATGCTCTGTTTGCAATCGTCTCCAAATACCTCGGAATGAAATAACCATTTGTCGTGATACCAATATGAATATCATGCTCCCCCAGGTATTCCATGAACTTGCCAATTTTTGGATGAGCTAGAGGCTCTCCTCCACCGATCAACACAACCGCCTTGACTCCAATCTCATACATCTCTTTTCCAATTTCAAATAGTCTCTCATCAGAAAAAGACGTGGCATTACTAACCAGATCCTCGCTGATACATCCAGGGCATGCCAGATTACAAGCTTCAGTAGTATCCATTTCAACTACAAGTGGTCCTCTGTTCCAATCATCTCCTGTTATTCTATCAACCACAAACGGTTGATGTAGTTTTGAGACGATATTCATTTTTTGTGACATCAGTTAACCTCCTTGATAATTGATATGATTTCGTCCACCTGTTCCGTCTTTATCTCCTCATACAATGGCAACACCATTACCTGCCTTGATAGCTTTCTTGCGATTTTTAGATCTGCATTTTTGTAACGGTTCTTAAAGCATGCCTGATCAGCCGTCAGAGGATAAAAGTATTTTCTCGCAAAGATATCATTATTTGCCAGTCTCTTGTGCAGTTCATCTCTGCAAAGTCCATAGTCACTTTCTACAAATATAGGGAAATAAGCGTAATTTCTAGTTGTTGCTATGGCAGGTTCAGGAATTCTAATTCCTTTAACATCCTTCAGACCTCCAACATATCTGTTAAAGGCCTTTTTTCGCGCATTCAGAGCATCCGTTAAATGTTTCAAATTGCAAAGCCCCATGATGGCATTAAACTCACTCATCTTCCCATTTGCGCCGACCGATGCTGTAACCTCTTCGGTTCGAATACCAAAGTCCTTAAGGTCATGCATCCGCGCGTACATTTTGTCATCTTTGCACACAACTGCGCCACCTTCGATGGTGTTGAATACTTTTGTTGCGTGAAAACTGTAAATAGATGCATCACCATAATTTCCTATACCAACACCATCGCACTTCACACCGAAAGCGTGAGCTGCATCATAGATAACCTTAAGATTGTACTTGTCAGCAATCTTCTGGATCGCATTGACATTACAGAGATTCCCATATACATGTACAGGAACTATCGCTACCGTTTTGGGTGTAATCAAATCTTCGATTTTAGTTTCATCAATTGTACCGTCCGACTCTTTCACATCACAGAAGACAGGCTCTAGACGATTACGGACTATAGCATGTGTAGTAGACACGAAGGTGAATGGGGTAGTTATTATTTCGCTGCCTTCTGGAAAGTCAAATGCTTGAATTGCTAATTCAAGCGCCATGTGCCCGTTGACGGTCAATGAAATCTTCGGAACATCCAAATACATTTCCAGTTTATGTTCCAGTTCCTGATGGTACTTGCCCATATTGGTAAGCCAGTGCGACTCCCATAATGGTTTAATTGCTTCTATATATTCCTCGTAAGGGGGCATCGAAGACCTTGTTACAAATATTTTTTCATTTGTCATATTCTTTCCTCAG
>NZ_JAILQF010000128.1 GCF_024699075.1 Butyrivibrio sp. | reverse complement strand
TCTACTCCCTATACTTTTAACCCGATAGCCTTCAGCAACTTCTCCCTCTCTCCACTGCCATTCGTACTGAGTCTTAACAGCCCAATTCCTGACTTTTCCAGTATATGATCCTTCATCTTATCCCTTTCATGCTGTATAGTTCCTTCTTTATGAAAAGAATAACCATCTATTTCAATGGCCAGCACAGGCTGTTTATTGACCTTGTTGTAGACCATAAAGTCCACGTGTGCCGCCGGATTCAGTGCATATCGTACCTCTTCATCGGAAAGATTGCTCAAATCCCTTATGATCATAGATAACGGTTCAAAACAAACTACAGCATACTCCGGATGACCTTGAAGCATTTCTGTAATAAAGTTATATGCCATGTTTTCAGAATCAAACTGTGATATACGCTTCTTATCTTTCAGATATCTCCACCGCTCTTCTCTATACTGAGAATATAGGAAATCAAAGATGGAATAGACTTTACTGTCAACGACTTCCATCTTGTTATACTGAATATATGAAATAAGATCGACTATGTTGCCGGTCTTCTCCTGCTCATTACCGGACACTACAACTATCAATCTTTTCTTAGCTCTGGAGACCGCAACATTAAGCAGATACGGATCATCAGTAAAATCTTTTATCTGGTTGTCTACTGTTGAAAGAATAATTACATCCTTCTCTCGTCCCTGGAACTTATGAACTGTAGCAGCATCTATACCGGGTATCTGCCGCCTTATAGCATTAACCTGATCATTGTATGGTGTAATAATGCCTATTTCATCCTTCGAAACATCCAATGTTGGAAGAATCTCATCTTTTATGACATCAATCTGCCGCTGATTATAGTTTCCCCTAGCATGATTCCCTTCTACAGTTTTCACCGCCATCAAGGCTTTTCCAAGATTATCGTCCTCAGTCATGACCAGAAGCTCTCCGTTATAAAACTTCTGATTACAAAATGATATTATTTGAGGATGGCATCTATAATGCTCTTTCAAAAGTACAGACGGGACATCAGGTAGCTATAATCATGTACTTTGTAGTATCCATAAATATATCTTATAACCATTCTTAATTTATGCAAATCCTCAGTAATCCATTCTTTCTCCGCACTTATCGCAGAATTTAGCACTTTCCGGAACTTTGTGGCCACAATTCCTACAATATTTGTAACCTGTCATAACTCCCTTGGCGCTAGGATTGAAATGCTCATCAGAAGATATATCTTCTTTTACAGAAATCTCTTCCTTTGCTAAATCTATCGATGATGTATTATCTTCCTCTATGATCTTGTCACTCTCGACTTTATATGAAATCTGTTCTACAGAACCATCTTCAAGATATTTTTCTGTTCGAACAGCAATATTCCAAATGTCTTTCATATCATAACGGATACTTAGCTCATCCAAGAAGCCATCTAATTCATCGGAATTTGGATATTGCCACTCGCGATTTCGGAATTTATCATCATGTTTCAAATAACCATTCGCGTGCAATAGCTCATGGAACAGAAGATATTTTACTACCTCACGATCAACATCTGGAGATTGATTATTCCGGCCCACCCCCGGTCGCAGTTCAGCGCAGCCTGACCGCGCTTCAGCGCATTTGATACGATCCGCACTTCCTATGTCGTGCGCGTTAGGCCAATCCTATGACCTTAATTGCTACTTGCGTATCCGAACAATCCATATCATACTCCACCCTCTTTTGTCACGATTCTTATACAATTATCGTGACAAAACAAAAATAACTTCTGGTCCACCGGACCAGAAGTTTCTCTAAATCAACCTCATTCAACTTGTGGTCACGATGACCACAAGTGACTTACTTCTTCTTTTTCGGTGCTGGCAATTCATCCACCATCGCATTTAGCAAGTCTTTCAGGAAATCTCTGTCATCAATATCCTCAACAAGCAGCATTTCCTTAGCACCTTCATAAGGCAATTCACGAGATGCATCAGGCATCATATCAAGCGCAGATTTCGTTGGCTTTACCAGAAATCTATCATCATAGATTCCACCAACAATCTTTCCCTGATAATAAATGATATACTCGCCCATCATCGCCCTATAAGAAATATCATCCAGGGATGACAATTGATCTAAAACATATTCTAAATAATCTTTACTAGAAGCCATCTGTAGTCTCCCATTCACTTTTGGTCCACCGGACCAAAAGTCACATATTTATACAAACATCTTAGAATGAATTATTTTATCAATTACTCCTATCGCCTCGTCGTAGTCAACTCTCTCTTTTTGGAAGTACGATGTTATCTCCTCATAGTCTTTTTCATATATCCTCTTATCGACTATCTCCTGAAGGTATTCGATAGTGTCAAATGTTTTTCGCAAATTCATTTTGCCCGCTCAGTTGCCGGCTGTTACCTGGCCAAACGTAGGTCTTCCTCAACATCCATTTCCAAGAGGTGTTCCATGTTCATGTATCGTTTGATACCCCAATCGGTCCCCGCTACATGACGTAGTCTTGCACAGACAAGCATAAGAACACTGTTTCTATCAGGGAATGCTCCAAGATGGCCGACTTTATATACATCAGAGTCAAGCTGAGCGGCATATCGCGAAGCAACGTTATTAAGCTCATTTTCTTCCGCATCCCCTATGAATATGAAGCTTGTATCCCCGCAGGTAACTATCAAAATAATCGAGTTATTGTTAGGATCTTCATAGTTGTTTATTGGGTCCATGACTTGGACCGTACATGATCCAAGTGTCAATATCTCGTCCGGTGCAGGAACATATGGTTTCAGATACCCATAGTCCAGTGCATCCATAACGCCAAGGTATATTTCATTGTCCTTCGTGTAATCCGGCATGAGAACCTGATCTACCGTGACATTGGAGATTACCGAAGCTGCGCCACCTATATGATCATCATCCGATTTCAAATACTTCCTGATTCATGCGGCAGTCGTTCAGGGCTCTATGTGCACCAGCAGTGGAAATATCAAAGTACTCCGCCATATCCGTTAACTTATACTATTATTCTACTCCCTATACTTTTAACCCGATAGCCTTCAGCAACTTCTCCCTCTCTCCACTGCCATTCGTACTGAGTCTTAACAGCCCAATTCCTGACTTTTCCAGTATATGATCCTTCATCTTATCCCTTTCATGCTGTATAGTT
>NZ_JAILQF010000126.1 GCF_024699075.1 Butyrivibrio sp. | reverse complement strand
GAAAACTATGTCATTTCAGGTACAATGCATATGTGTTTCCAGTCAGAAGGGTGCACGAAAGATAACGTCATCCTTTTTATGAAGGCGAATCTGTGTCCCATTCTTCCCTATGGCTGCTAACCTCTCATGTCTAACAGGATCGTACTCCCGTAGGAGTGTCCTAAATTCCTTCGTCCAGCCTACCCATAGTGGGGTGCCGCCTCTGCTCCATTCCAGGGTCATGCCCTATATAGTATGTCTTAGCGGCTTCGCTCTGCTTTGTCATTGCTAGAGAGCACTCCTGTAATCCAGCACCAATTGAACTCTTGGCGGACGTTGTCTGGTACAGTATGTGCTGTTTCAATTAGGCTGCTTCCGGTCTGATGATGTCCCTTCGGAACTTTTCTTCATCAAAGTCACAACCTGTCTGTAGTATTACATAGAACACTCTGATAGCCTTACATGCAACTGCTATCTTTGCCTGCATTCCTCCAAGAGGATTTCTTGTTCTGTTCCTGTAATAAAGGAATACATCTTGAAATGCAGGATTCCAGTTCATCAGTGCACGAGCCGATTCATACATTGTTCTACGTAACTTTCTTCTGCCCCTCTTACTGATTCTTGGCTGCCCTTTTTTCTTTCCAGAACTCTTTTTGACTATCTCTAGCCCTGCAAGCTTCTGTATCTGCTTTGGGTCAGTGAAACGTCCGATATCACCAACCTCTGCTATAAAGCCAATCACAGTACTCATCCCTACTCCTTTAATGGCGAGCAGTTTCTCCACATTCGGTACTTCTTTTACTTTTTCCTCCAGGAATTCATCAAGTCTTTTGAGCTGTTCTGCCTTCAGTATATAGTCATTCACAAGAACCCAAATCTCGAGTCTTGCAGCCTCACCAGCTTCTAAACCTACACTTTCCTGTGCAGCTTCTACCAGGGTCTGAGCCCTCTTTAACCCTGCTGCACGTACCTTTGCATCACGCCATATCTGATTGATTCCACCTGCCCCAATTTTTAGGATATCCTGTGGAAGTGGTGCACTCTTTAAAAGCATAAGTCCACTTGTTGAATCCCAATCGGAATAACAATCCAGATACTCAGGAAAGAATTTTTGTAACCATCCCTGTATCTGGTTTGACAGACGCACATGTTGCTTCATGATCTGGTCTCTGCATACAGAGGCTTCTCTGATCTCCGCATATACACCTTCTGGCAGATAAGACGTTGAATATCTTCCTTCTTTAACCAGCATGGCAATTGTTTTAGGATCCTTTAGGTCACTTTTTTCTGGGCTGTTATCATCCAATTCTTTGCTTCTGTTTACAGTAAATGGATTAACTGTTACAAGCCTTACATCATGGTCCTGTAAGAACTTTTGAAACGTAAGCCAGTAGCAACCAGTAGGCTCGCAGCCGACAATGACCTTCTTCATATCGGTCTTATTCATGAGTTCCTCAATCCATCGAAGGAATGTAAGGAATCCCATTCGGTCGTTACTAAACTTAAACACTCTTCTTGATAGCTCAAATCCCCTCCAGTCAAACGCTCTACAGAAATGTGTCTGTGATCCAACATCAACCCCAACAATCAGTGTATCTGCAGTTACTTGCTTAAGTCTGTCATTCTGTGTAAAATTCATTTTGAGAAACCTCCGGTTAGCATAAGATGTTTTTTCATCCGCCAAGATGAACACCTTTATCTTACTTAGAGGTTTCTTTTTATTCAATTGGCGTTATTTCTGAATTACAGGAATGCTCCATTTTCCAGCATATAAACGAAAGAACCAGAATCATAATTACATAAAATATACCCCCAACAATTTTATATATCATCTTTTTCTTATCTATCATACGTTTTATCCTTCTTTCACAAAATCAGTTCTTCCTGAAAATATTTCTGCAACGTTACTAAATGTTCTGTATTTAATACAAAAGTATCTGCACTATCCTCACCATTGCTAATATAATATGAATTATCATCATTCTTCTTGAATTTCAAAGGATGAGAATCATCCATAACGAGCAAGACCTGAGTTAACCCGTTATTAACGCACATGTATTCTTTATCCGAAGATACCGTAAGGTTAAATGATGATATAATCACAAAGCTTATTAGTACGAATAGATTAATTACTAATTCAATACGCCAAACAACAGTTCCAATATCAATTATGCCTATGCCTTTTAAAAACAAATGTATTACAAGAACAATTACAGAAAGCATTTGAATTATCTTTAGTATTTGCTTTATCAAATCAAACCTAAAAATATATATTTTTTTTCATTATCACTCATAAAGGCTAGATAGGAAAAGCATTCCAAAAAAAGAATCCCTAAACTACATATAATAAAAATCCTTTTGCTTTGATAACGCTCTAGTATACTTGACAAGAAAAGAAATGCATATTTATATATTCCATATCTTATGGATATATATAATATTGGAATGCTTATAAGTTTAGCAATAAAATTGCTTTTCCTTTCTACATCAAAATTTTTTCCTATAATATACTGTGTAATACAATACAGATTCACTGCCAAACTAAAATATAAAATCATAAAATGAATGATAATATATATAGCTGCCTCAAAATCCTGGTTCATATGTAAATACCCTTTAATTATTGTCACTAGGACACGCATTGTTGTTTGTTATCTCTTCTACAACAAACGATGCTGTCTCTCCTAACAAATATTGATTCTTTAAATCATTTATGCCATACCCTGACAATCAAAAAACAAATACCTTATTGTTTGATTATTTCCATTTTCACCAAGCAATTATTACTTTTTCATCAAAAACTTTTTTAGTTTTTATAATGGCATCCGATTTTTTAATAAATATCCGGAATGAATACTCCATATCTGGCAATTTCTTCTGTACCATCGAATAGGATTTTTTCATCACCATCGAATACTTTTAAACTATCTTCCGCCTTTACAACAATCAAATACTTTACTCCTTGCTTTTCTGATTCCAGGGTATTTTTCGAATAATTATCTATCAGAAAAAAATATTTATCTGTTGCTGTACTTACATAATAGTATGAACTTATCAATTTAATCTTATAATTTTTATCTGACGACTCAAATGAGCCAGCAGGACTTGATTGGTCGTACGAAACCACTTTGCCATCTATAAAATCAAACAAATATTGAATATCCTTATCAATGCTTTCAGAATTCTCTATTGCATATTCAGAAAATAATATTTTAATGGCATCTTCGTCTTTATTGTTTATCCCATCTATGATTTTTTCTAAAATCTCATCAGAAACCTTTTGATCACTATCCCAAAACGAATGTATCATTGTATGTCCGCATCCAGTAATCAAAGTAATTGTCATAAAGAAAACCATTACGCTTTTTATTATCCTATGCATTGATCGCCCTCCCATGTAAAAGTTAAAATATATTTGTTATTAGGATCTACCGACCTTTGTCCTTTATATCTTACATACGTATCTGATTTAATAAAAGCTTCATATAATTCAGAATTTTTTCTTCAGGACGGGTTACAGCTACTCGCTTTCCAAAGCCGTTGTAGCTATATGTTGCTTCTCCTTTAACTTCGTCTGTTACCTTTGCAAGCATATTAGCTGCATCAAAAGTGAATGTCTTTGTTATTGTGCCATTCTCAATAATACTTGTCTGGTTACCGCGATTATCGTAATTATAGACTTTCCTTTCTGTATCGCTTACTGATTCAAGAAGTCTGTCCAGAGCATCATAATTATACTTAGTCGTAACGCCGTTTTCTACAAGTGTCCTTCTGTTTCCATAAGCATCATAGCTATAGTTTCTTAATGGATTACCATTAAGATTTACCTGCGTAAGCCTATTTACAAGATCGTATTCATATGAGTACATTCCTGATATATCATCTAATTCTCTTCTTGATCTTTCAATCTGTGTTCTGTTCCCTTGTCCATCGTAACTATAGATATATTTATCCAATAGGCCTGCATTATCAAACATCTCAAGGCTCTTCAGATGTCCGCCCGGAAGGTAATCCATTACTTCTCTGTTATTATTAGGAAGAAGTTTTTCTATCAATCTACCATACTCATTATAAGAGTAGCTTGTAACATCTTCTCCGTTTACGAGTTTACTTAATCGAAGATTATCATCGTATAAGTAATCTACTTTCTTTCCGTCAGGATACGTAATAGATGTACGCTCTCCATTTCTTCCATAAGTATATGAAACAGTCTTGTCATTGTAATCGTTTACTGACAATGCTCTACCTAAAGCATCTCTTTCGATGGATGTGATGCCAAGCCAGTCTTTAAATTCGCGCAGTTTACCTAGTTCATTGTATGAAAACTCTACGCTTCTTCCATCTGCATATCCTACCTTGGTTACTGCGCCTAGATCATTATACTCATAGGTTGTATCGAAGCTGTCTCTGTCTGTCTTTGTGATAAGGCGGCCATACTGGTCGTATTCATATGTTTCTTCATGGCCAAGGGCGTCGGTTACTTTTGTGAGCTGACCTGCAAGGTTGTAGGAGTAGAGGGTTACGTGGCCGTCTTCTCCTACTGCAGGGAAGTTGTCATCGTTCTTTTCTTCGACACTTACAAGGCCTTCTGCTCTATGGATGCTCTTAAGGTTATCGAGCTCATCATAGGTGTATGCTGTCTCGTTGCCAAGAGCATCTACTACGCTCTTTAGCTTTCCTGTTGGTGTGTATGTGTAAAGAGTTGTGCTACGTCCGTTAGATACTTTTGTAGCTCTTCCCATGGCATCGTATTCATATGATGCTGTGCGTCCATCGCTGCCTTCTACCTTTACTACTCTGCTAAGGGCATCATAAGAATAGCTGATAGTGTAACCATCAGCGAATGTTCTCTTTTCTACTCTGCCTGCGTTGTCATAGATTAGTTCCTGCTGTTTTTTATTGCAGAAGTGTACAGCATGGAGCTTTCCTGACTTTGTATACTCAAGCTTTCTTACTCTTCCGGCTGGATCTGTAACTGTTTCTATGGCACCTGACTTTGTATAGGTGTAGGCTGATTCATTTCCAAGCGGGTCTGTCTGCCTTACTACTTTGCCAAGTTCGTTATACTCTCTTGTATATCTGTTTCCAAGAGTATCTGTAATAGCATTTATCTTGCCATTTAAGTCATACTCATATGTCTTCTCATGACCAAGTGCATCTGTTTCTTTGATCACCTGATTGAGGGCATTGTACTTTCGGCTGTTTACCTTGATGTCCCCTAGATACCTTGCTAATACATTGCCATTCTTATCGTAGTCATAGCCTGTGTTTCTGCCTTCAGGATCTGTGACTTTCTTTATACGCATGAGTGGATCATACTCGTAAAGTATTGTTCCGCTGTTGGGAAGGGTTATCTTTTCTTCCTTCCACATGCTGTTATAGTCAACACTTGTTACTCTTCCTGCTTCATCTGTTACCTTGCAGGGCTTACCTATGATGTTGTATTCCCATGCCTTTGATGTTCCGTCAGGGTTTACTATCTTTGTTACTTTGCCGCTTTCGTTATACTCATATGATGTTTTGTTACCAAGGGCATCTGTTACGGATGTTATCCTGTCAGCATCATCATAGGTATACTTTTTGGTGTTTCCTTCTATGTTGCTTGATTCAGTTACTCTTCCAAGTGCATCGTATTTATAGAAGGTCTTTACTCCTTCAGGATCTGTTATGCAGCTTACATTTCCTTCTGCATCATAACTAAGAAGGGTTATGTTTCCTTCTTCGTCCTTTACCTTCTTGAGGTATCTTCCTGTATAGTAGAAGCGCTTCTTATTGCCAAGAGGATCCTTAACTTCAAAGAGGTTACCTTGTATATCGTATGTATACTTGTAGCTGTTTCCTTTTGGATCCTTTAATGCCATGAGTCTTCCGTCCGCATTATAGGTCATGCAGGTCTTATGGCCCATGGGATCTATAATGCTTGTAAGGTGGCCTCTGTTGTCATAGGTATATCTAGTTGTATATCCAAGCTTGTTGGTATGTGATATCTTCTGGTTACGCTTATTGTATGTGAAGCTTTCCTCACCATCGTAGTACTTTGTACCAGTATGGCGCATCTTGGCATCATGCTTATATACTACTTTATTGCCATTCTGTTCTGTTGCTGTTGTGGTGCGCTTCTTGTCATCATATGTATAAGTCATGACTCCGCCATCTGGGAATGACTGCTTTATGGTTCTTCCCTGACTGTCATAGATGTTGGTTATAGCTTTTATGCCGCGCTGATTAGTTACTTCTGAGATCTTGCCATCCTCTGAGTAATCATAAGAAGCTGTTGAGCCATCAGCATATGTAACTGATGTAAGAACCTGAACGGATTTAGAATGATTCTGTTTAGAAGAACCAATCTCAGTATGTGTGTTTTCTAAAAATGTAGCCTTAGAAAGATTCTCTAAAGACTCTGTACCTTGTTGTGAGTTTTCTGATGATCCGTTTACAGATGATTCGTCTAAGCTACTTTCAACTGACACGTCCCGGGTTTTATAGGCATACTTAACAACCCTTCCAGTATGATCCTTAAGGGTTTCTATGTTGCCGTATTCATTGTATGTAAAGAAAAGGGCTGCGCTTCCCAGTGTCTTAACAGATGCAAGGCGTTTTACCTGAGATCTATCGTCTGCCTGACTATCAGCATACTGGTCTTTGTTTTCAGCTTTGGTGTTTGCAGCTTTAGTGTTTGTAGATTTTGTGTTTGCAGCTACTTTCACATTAGTATATAAAAGTTCTGCAACTGCTCCGTTATCATCACCCAGCTCTACAAGGTATCCGTTTTCATCGAACTTCTTGTACTGGCCATTGTCCTGACGGAGGATATAGGTTTTCTTTTTTATTATCTCTTCGGCTGTTGATTCTGAGTCATCTTCTATCTCTGACAGAAGGCCTGGTTCGCCATGGATCTCTTCGTAGTATTTCTTACCTTTGATGATACGCTCTTTATATAGGCCTATACTTCCATCTGCATAGGATATGCGGATTCCTTCTTCGTCTCTTGTAAGGTGCTCTGAATAGGTTGTGCTCCAGCCGTTTCCAAGGATGAAGTCTTCTTTGGATGATGGAAGGGCGTTATAGAATCTCTTGAATGTAAGAGGATAGAGTCCGCCTATCTTGAGATCTTCATGCTCATTTATATAGTTACCTGTACACATGTTTACAGGGTCATATTTATATACTTCACATCTTTCCTTATTACCATTAAGGTAATCGGCCATGTTCTGCATATAGGTGTCGTATTCCTGTTTGGTAGCTTCATCAAGTGATGAGGATGGATCTTTATACCAAGGAAGGAGGGTAGTATCTGAGTAGTTTAGAACAGTATCCTGCAGCTGCTGTGATGTAAGTTCAAGGAATCCTTTTAAGTTTGATTCTATGTCTGCAAG
>NZ_JAILQF010000075.1 GCF_024699075.1 Butyrivibrio sp. | reverse complement strand
ACTACGTTCTTAAGCTCAGTAGAGTTACCTACTACAGCTCCCTTACCAACAATGGCATTGCCTCTAATGAAAGCGCACTGACGTACCTCAGCATCCTCATCGATAATGCAGTAATCTCCAAGATAAGCAGAATCGAATACTGTAGCACTCTTTGCTACCCATACGTGCTCGCCTCTTTGCTCGAACTTATCTTTAGGAAGCTTTGGTCCAAGCTCTGCTATAAAATCCTTGATCTTGGAAAGTACTTCCCAGGGATATGTAGCTCCTTCAAACAGATCTGCAGCTATGGTCTCATTAAGATCATACATGTTTTTAATAGTATAAGCTTCTAACATAATGACTCTCCTTTTATAATTTATATTCTTACTTTGACTTTGAAGAAGTCTTTGATGACTTTCTTGTCGTATTTTTTGATGAAGTCTTGGCTTCCGGATAATACTGGTCAATTGTTCTGAACCTTTGCATGAGCTGATTCTTATAATTGTTCTCTTTGACCTGATTAGTCCTTCTTGATACGAAATCATCAAGCTTATCCATATATTCTTTTTCAGAAATCTCGCCTTCAGAAACTCCAGTAAGTCCCTTTTCCCAAGAGGCTGTAAGAGCCGGATTTAGCATAGGCTTCATCGAGATGGCAACTGTTTCGTATACCATTTCGCCCAGCTGGGTCGGTGTTATTATCTGCGTTTTCTTATTAAGATTCAAGTATTTTATGGCAAAAAGCTTGGTAAGGATACCTGCTCTTGTAGCAGAGGTTCCTATTCCGCTTCCTTTTATCTGTGAACGAAGCTCTTCATCTTCTATGAACTGTCCGGCATTTTCCATAGTAAGGATCATGGTTCCGGAATTGTACCTTTTAGGAGGTGCTGTCTCGCCTTCCTTGACAGACATATCAGAAACCGGAATCTTGCTTCCCTTTCTGATCTTCTGAAGCTCTTCAAAGAAAGCCTCATCTGTCATCTGGTCTTCGTTATCAGAATTTCCTTCCTGATCACTTTCTTTATCCTTCTTTTTGAAAAAAGAATAATCCATTACATGAAGGTATCCCTTAGAAGATAAAACCTTAAAGTTGCTATAGAAGTGTTCTTTATAAGGAATCTGTCCTCCATCTGGTCCTTCTCTGGATTCACAAAGTGTAAGTTCAAGATCAAGACCAACCTTCTGATACTGAGCAGGCGGGAAGAAGATAGCCAGAAATCTTCTGACAATTATCTCATACACCTTCTGCGTTGTGGCAGAACAGCCCGAAAGAGCTGAAAGGCCCTGACCTGTAGGGATTATAGCATAGTGATCTGTTATTGCCTTATCATCACAGTATCTGGTCTTTGCTATTCCTTTATAGGATTCATGCTGCAGTATAGACTTTGCATAAACGCTCGCCTGTGGATAATTCTGAAGGCCTGATATATTCTTATTTATAACTTTGCATATAGCTGATGATAAAACTCTGGCATCTGTTCTTGGATAAGTTGTCAGCTTTTTTTCATACAGTTCCTGGGCTACAGCAAGTGTCTCATCAGGATTGATCTTAAAGAATCTTGAGCAGTCATTCTGAAGCTCAGCAAGGTTATAAAGAAGTGGAGCATTCTTGGTCTCCTTCTTCTTCTCAGCCTTTGAAACAGTAAGTTCAAGAGGACTTGCAGATTTTTTGCACAGGTCTATAAGGGCATCCGCATCCTCTTTTTTCTTAAAGCCTTTTTCTGAATACAGAAGAGGTGACTGATCATATTTACTTTCAGCCTGAACCTTCCACTCAGCATCAGGATTCCTGTCGCCTATCACAAGCGCAGCATTAACCTTGTAAAAAGAGGTCTTTACAAAGTTTCTGATCTCTCGCTCCCTGTCTACGACAATTCCAAGAACGCAGGTCATAACTCTTCCGACTGATACAACTCCCTTTTCTGCTCCAAGATATGTCTTGATATTATATCCGTATCTAAGAGTCAGAGCTCTTGAGAAGTTAATCCCCATCAGATAGTCTTCCTTGGCACGAAGATAGGCTGCAGAGCCAAGGTTATCGTATTCAGAGTCATCTTTGGCTTCTCTTATTCCCCTTATGATCTCTTCCTCAGTCTGGGAATCGATCCATACACGCTTTCTGACCTTACCTTTAACCCCGGCCTGACGATCAACAAGTCTGTAGATATACTCACCCTCTCGTCCCGAGTCAGTGCAGATATATATTGTGCTTACATCTTCACGGTTCAGAAGACCACTTACGATATTAAACTGTTTTCGAACTGACGGAATAACCTCATATTTAAATTCCTGAGGTATAAAAGGAAGCGTATCCATCTGCCACCTTTTATATTTCTCATCATATACTTCCGGATAACTCATAGTTACAAGATGTCCAACGCACCATGTGATTATGGAATTATCTGATTCCCAGTATCCGTCTGCTTTTCTGTACTTTTCGTTGTCAGCGTGTTCGAGCGCAGCTCCAAAAGCCTGAGCAACACTTGGTTTCTCCGCAATATAAACGCTTTTTGGCATTATAATCCTTATCCTTATCAGTTTATTTGAAAGAAAAAAGGTCATGCCCATGGACATGACCTTAAAAATTGCAGGTTAGGCAAATCCCTTATCAGGCATTTTTCTCAGCCTTGCTCTCTTTTTCTGATTCTTTCTTAGAAGCTTCTGCACGTTCTTTATCTCTTTTTTCTTTTCTCTTCTTAGCAAGTCTTTCTCTTTCTTCGTGCTTCTTTCTTGCTTCCTTCTCGACTTTGCTTCTCTCTTTAGAAAGCTCTCTTTCAGCTTCTTTTCTTTCCTTTTCAGCAAGCTTTTTTGCCTTCTTGGCAGCTTTTCTTTCAGGAGCTGTTCTCTTATCTTCTTCTCTCTGTGCTGCCTTTTCAGCTCTTCTCTTTTCAAGCTCTTCTTTCTTCTGAGCTGCTGTCTTAGGTACAAATCTTTCAATAGCTGTTTCGCTTGTGATGTAGTTCTTTAACTTTGTTATGTTCTCATAAGCTCCATCAAAACGAATCTCTTTATTATTGTTGTCATTAAAGTATGTAAGAGCAAGTCCGCTTCCGTTCTTGCCAATAAGCTCGTAATCAACCATATCCTTCTCATCTACAACTTCACCAAAGCTGAAGATCTTGTGGATACCGAAACGGTTCTTATTAACGATAAGTCTAAGACTAAGTCTCTCCTGAAGAAGGTATGCTGCAAGTATAGCAAGTACAGAAATAAGGAAAGGAATACCTGCTGTACGTGAAAATACCTCATTAAGATCATTATGAATTCTGTCATAATAAAGGCCATCAAGACAGAATGCTGCATAAAGAACAAGGATCTTGCAAACTGTAAAGAGCTTGTAGTTCTTGTCTGAAAGTTTAACTTCAAAACGTGACTCTGTCTCGTTCTCAACATGATCAGAATATGGATCCTTAACATCCTCAATAACAGCTTCAGGATGATTCTTCTGTGCTCTTGCAACAAGATAAAGGAATACTGCTACCCATACAACATTTGCAAGCACAAGGCCAGCGATAGCCTTAGGGCTGAAATGTCCTGCAAATCCGTACCATACAAAAGCTACAAATATAGTCATAGGAAGAAGCTGGATAATACCGTCTATAACTCTTAATACTACGCTGTTCTCAAAATAAGGTATATAGCTCATAGCTACATATGAATCATCAACCTTGGTATAGTACCATGGATTAATGAATCTCCAGAAAACAAACCATATAATACCGCATAATATAAGCATCCATACGTTAGAAGATACGGAATACTCTGCTTCATTAGATGCATGCCACCAGATATAATGGATCATCGGTACTGCTGCTGTCATAAGTGAAAGATTAAAAGAAATTGCATTTGCAAGGCCATGAATTTTAAGTAACTTGCCAAATGCCAATCTGACTACAATAGTAATAAGTCCAATAAGGGCTATATCCCATACACTGAATGTATTGCCTGAAAAGGGCAATTCTGCAACCAGAGCTGCAATCAAGATCTGTAAAGTAATCATTATAAGATTCCTCCCAATAGAATAAGCGTCAGTGGACATAGTTAAAATGTCGACACCAACGCTTATTATAAAACAAATCCTCATAGATTTCTATAACAAGATTCATTTAAATTATTGAATTATTTTTCACAAAATAAAGTCTTCTGTTAATACTTCATTTTAGTAATAAATAAACTCATAATTCATGCAAAAATATTATTTTGCCTGGATATATCCAAGAGCCTTCATAAGCTCAGCGCACTCTACAGCGCCGCCTGCAGCTCCTCTAAGTGTATTGTGAGAAAGACCTACGAACTTCCAGTCATATACTGTATCCTTACGAAGTCTTCCGATTGAAACACCCATTCCGCCTTCGTAGTTAACATCAAGTGATACCTGAGGACGATTGTCATCTTCAAGATACTGGATGAACTGCTTAGGAGCTGATGGAAGTCCAAGTTCCTGAGGCTTGCCTGTGAAGGATACAAGCTTCTCGATAAGTTCTTCCTTAGTAGCTTCCTTCTTAAATCTTACAAAAGCTGCTGCTGTGTGACCATAAAGAACAGGAACACGGATACACTGTGTTGTGATTACAGGGCTTTCAGCAGGAACAATAACACCATTTTCGATATGACCGAAGATTCTAAGAGGCTCAAGCTCTGACTTCTCTTCTTCACCTGAGATGAATGGGATGATATTACCTACCATTTCAGGCCACTCCTTGAAGTTCTTACCTGCACCTGAAATAGCCTGATATGTTGTAGCAACTACTTCATAAGGGCCATACTCTTTCCATGCAGCAAGAGCAGGTGTATAGCTCTGAATTGAGCAGTTAGGCTTAACAGCGATGAAACCTCTTGTAGTTCCAAGACGCTTCTTCTGATATTCAATAACATCACTGTGCTGTGGATTGATCTCCGGAACGATCATAGGAACATCAGGTGTCCAACGATGAGCTGAATTGTTGGAAATAACAGGAGTCTCTGTCTTAGCATACTCTTCTTCTATTGCTTTGATCTCATCCTTGCTCATGTTAACAGCTGACAGAACGAAATCAACATCTGATGCTACACCCTCAACATCTGTTACATCCTTAATAATAAGGTTCTTAACAGCTTCCGGCATTGGAATATCCATCTTCCATCTATCTCCAACGCTCTCTTCATAGGTCTTACCTGCACTTCTTGGGCTGGCAGCCACTGTCTTAACTTCAAACCAAGGATGATCTGCAAGAATAGAGATGAATCTCTGACCAACCATACCTGTTGCACCAAGGACTGCTACTTTCAACTTTTCACTCATAATATTGCTCCTCTTCGAACTTTTACGCACTTTATACTTTAGCGCGTTAATTTGCTGTTTATTATAATCTTATTTTTTCTCTGTGAAAAGAGATAAATTATACATTTTTTGCTTTAAAAAGATCACTTTCATATGTCATTTGATCAAATGGTCAAAAAATGTCTGCTTATTTTTCGTTTAAAAACGCTTCATTTGCTGCAATTACTTTTTGCATAGCCGCAATACCAGGGGCTCCTATTGTAAGCCTCTTCTCTACACAGGTCTTAAGTGAGATCGCATCATATATGTCATTATCGAAGTGCGGATCGAATTTCTTAAGGGTATCAATATCAAGATCGTCGATGGCACAGTCGTTCTCAATACAGTGAAGAACGATCTGTCCGATCACAGAATGTGCATCTCTGAATGGAACTCCCTTAACAACAAGATAATCTGCTGCATCTGTTGCATTGGTAAAGCCTTTCATAGCACTCTTTTCCATAACGTCCTTATTGAACTTTAAAGTTCTGAGCATATCTGTAAAGAGAATCAGGCAGTTTAGGGCATTATCCATAGAATCAAAGGCCACCTCTTTGTCTTCCTGCATATCCTTATTATATGCAAGAGGAATTCCCTTCATTGTTGTAAATAGACTCATCATATCACCATAGATCCTGCCTGTCTTACCACGTACAAGCTCAGCGATATCAGGATTCTTCTTCTGTGGCATAATGCTGCTGCCTGTAGAATAGGCATCATCTATTGTCACGAACTGGTACTCGTTGGAATTCCAGATGATAACTTCCTCTGCAAATCTTGAAAGGTGCATCTGCATTATGGAAAGAGCTGACATGAACTCAAGAAGATAGTCTCTGTCAGAAACAGAATCCATACTGTTTAAAGTCGGGCCTTCAAAACCAAGGAGTTTTGCTGTATATTCTCTGTCGAGCTCATAGGTTGTACCAGCAAGCGCTCCAGCTCCAAGAGGACAATAGTTCATTCTCTTATAAATATCCTTCATACGAAGGGCGTCACGCTTGAACATTTCAAAATATGCACCAAGGTGATGGGCAAGTGTAAGAGGCTGTGCCTTCTGAAGGTGTGTAAAGCCTGGCATGTAGGTATCAATATGCTCTTTTTGAAGATCAAGCAAAGTTCCGAGCATATCATAGATAAGTTCCTCAGTTTCCTTGACCTTATCTCTTGTATATAGTCTCATATCAAGCGCAACCTGGTCATTACGGCTTCTTCCTGTATGCATCTTCTTGCCTGCATCACCTATTCGGTCAATGAGATTAGCTTCGATAAAGCTGTGAACATCCTCATATTCAGTGGTGATCACAAGCTTACCGCTTTCCACATCTGCCATGATAGAGTCAAGACCCTTAAAAATAGCATCTTTATCTTCATTTGTGATGATTCCCTTTTTAGCAAGCATTTCCACATGAGCTCTGGAGCCTCTTACATCTACCTCCAGAAGTCTTTTATCGAATGTTATAGATGCATTAAAATCCCATGCAAGCTGGTCTGTTTTGCCTTTAAAACGGCCGCCCCAAAGTTGTGCCATATGAATTCCTCCTGTATATTTATACATGTTATGAATGCTACTTTATCACATCAATTATGGCAATGCAAGTTTAAAATGTATATTTTTAAATATTTTATGCATTTTTATTCGTGCGAAATTCATTTTTTCATCTGTTTTCTTATTTCCGCCGCATGAAAGGCTTCTTATTTATCATCTGCCATGTTTACTATTTTAATACAATCATACTTTGTAATTTTATAATGTAGGTGTAAAAAATACCAGTCACATCCAAAAGATGCAACTGGTACCCAAGCTGGAAAAGGGACTCGAACCCTCGACCTACTGATTACGAATCAGTTGCGCTACCAACTGCGCCATTCCAGCAACTTATATATTTGTGATACGCATAAATTCAGCGAACCAACAAAAATCATTATACTAGCAGGATTATTCTTTTTCAAGACTGGATTTACGCTAAGCGCATTAGCTTTCCAGGCACCCATATTCTCTCTACAAATGAGTTTTGCTCAAAAGCTTCGAATTCATTAGCGATAGCAAATATCGCAAGCGCCACAGAATTCGACAGCTTATTATAACCTCATTCAATCCTTTTTCATGTGCACATCAACCTGATTGAAAGGAATTTCTATTCCGGCCTGATCAAGTGCCTTCTTAGCTCTTTCATTAAGATCCCATTTTGATGCCAGATAGTCATAGGACTTAACCCAGCTTCTTAACTGGAGTTCAACACTGCTGTCCTTAAAATCATTAACAACAACCATCATTTCACGATCTTTAAGTATATACTTACTTGAATTCATAGCCTCTTCAAGTACGCTTCTTGCTTTATCAATGCTTTCGTTATAGGATATGCCAACATATACCTGAAGAAGTCTTACTTTATTACCTGTTGCATTGGTAAGTGATGTATTAGAAAGCTCACCGTTAGGTATTATGATTACTCTGTTATCAGGTGTTATAAGCTTTGTAGTAAATAAGGATATCTCCTTGACCGTACCTTCATGCTTGTGAGTATCTTCAATGATATAGTCTCCAAGTCTGAATGGCTTTACAAGAAGTATCATTACGCCACCGGCAAGATTAGAAAGAGTTCCCTGAACAGCAAGACCTATAGCAACACCTGCTGATCCTAGAAGAGCAACTACACTTGCAGAATCAAATCCAAGCGAAGTAGCTATCATTACTATAACAAGGAATTTAAGTCCTACTTCAAAGAATTTGCAAACAAAGTGGATGATGCTTTCATCAGACTTTGCTCTTTCCATAGACTTACGGACAGCCTTAACTACTACATTTATAATCTTCCAGCAGATTATAAGAGCAATTAATGCAAATGCCAGTTTTATTCCTAAAGATAGCAGCTTATCCGGTAGCTCATTCCAAAACTTTTCAATAGCATTAGGATCTACGTCTGTTCCCGAAATCATAGCAAGGGTTTCAGCAGCCTGTTCGGTTGTCTGTGAAACCATTTCCTCCTCGCTGCTCACAGCTTCTAATGATGCAGCAGATGATGCGGTAGAAGCCAAAACAGTATTTTTAATCACAGAAGGAACTGCACCCTGATAAAGTGCAGTCCCTATAAGATTATTAAACAAATTACTAATTAACATATAAAAATATTTCCTCTAAAACTATCAGGTCTTATCTTTACCTGTATTATCCCCTGAAGACTTTTTCTTTGTAGTCTTTGATTTTGAAGAAGAAGCCTTACTAGTTGTAGCTTTTTTAGTTGTTGTCTTCTTTTTAGTAGTCTTCTTTACTTCTTTTCCTTCAGGGAACTTTGTAATGGTACTCTTCTTTGAAGAAGCCTTTGAAGGTTTCTTTGTAGTCCTTACACCATCAGTTGTCTCTGAAAGCTTTTCAATAGCAGCATCTGAAACTATGGCAAAGATTCTTTCTTCTTCGATCTTGTCATACTTTTCTTCGATTGCCTTCTGCTGCTGCGCAAGCTCTTTTTCATATTTTTCTTTAAGCTCAGCAAGCATCTTGGCTTCTTCCTTCTCATGCTTACTAAGAAGCATTGAACGGCTCTTCTCCTGCTCTTCGAGCTTCTTCTCGTGAGCTTCTTCTCTTATCTTTCTGATTTTCTTTTCCTTATCAGTATAAGGAATATAGGTAAATACAGCAAGAGATAGAGGAGCAAGCTTTACAGGTACACTATATCTGCGACCATCAGCTTCAAAGAGCTCTGCTTCTATTTTTCTGTCATTAATTATGCCGCTTCCGCCAAAGTCTCTGCAATCTGTGTTAAAGATTTCTTCATAACGTCCATCATGGTTAACACCAACTCTGAACTCTCTTTCAACACCAGCCATGTTCATGACAACAAGAAGTTCTTCCTCATCCTTGCTGCTCTTTCTGACAAATGCAAGCATACACTGATCAGCTGCCATTGAGTTGATCCACTCAAAACCGTCTGTAACATCATCAAGTTCATAAAGTGCAGGATGATCAAAATACATCATGTTAAGCTTATATATAAAGTTCTCCATCTGAAGACCACGCTCCATGGACACAGCATTTCTGCCATGATAGAGCATCTTTTTACCAGGATGGACCATCATATATGCAAGTGTAAGTCTTACGTTAGCTTCCTTCTGATCATCATCTCCCGGCATCATCTCCTTAAGCATAGGATATCCGCCAACGTCTTCATGTGACAGAGCAAGGATGAATTTCTCTGTATATGAATACATCATAGAGAAAGTAAGCTCATTATGATGCTGACCTCTGAACAAAGGATCATACTTCATATATTCAAGGCAGTCATGTGACCAGCCATTATTCCACTTATAGTCAAATCCAAGTCCGCCCTCTTCAACTGTATCAGTAAGATGAGGCCAGCAAGCTGTTTCTTTGGTGATAAGAAGGATTCCCTGATCAAGCTGATTGATCTTCTGTGTAAGTTCACGCATAAACTCCACAGCCTCAAGGTTCTCATAGCCGCCATAGATATTAGGTGTCCATTCGCCCGGCTTTCTGTCATAGTCAAGATAGAGTACCTTGGATATATCTGTTATGCGTAAACCATCTATATGAAAATTCTTCAAAAGGTATAAAGCATTAGCATATAGGAAATTGGTTACCTGCTTGCGTCCATAGTCGAATATAAGACGCTGTGTTCCAGGCTGTATGCCCTTACCCGGATCTTCATATTCATACAGAGCATGACCATCAAAATATGAAAGACCATAATCTCTCTTAGGAAAATAAGTTGCTGTCCAGTCAAGGATAACGCGAATACCTTCATTGTGGCATGCATCAATAAATCCCATGAAATCTGAAGCTGAGCCATATTCTCCTTTAATAGCGTAGAAGCTGTTAACATCAAATTTGTGAACTTCATCGTGCTCACATACAGGAAGAAGCTCAATTGCATTAAAGCCATTAGCTTTAACATAATGGATCACACGCTGTGCAAGAGCTGCATAGGTTACTTCTTCATTATCTTCAAAAGCAGTCTGAGCAAATCCATCAAGAGAAAGCTCACTTATTGAAAGAGCGCTTCCTGCCTTATCATAACTCTTTCGCTGGGTCATCCATGCCTTATCATTCCACTTATAGGATGCAGGTGCTGCTACAACTGATACCTCACCCTTATAGTCTTTAGTCCTTGTTCCGTAAGGATCAGGACGAAGGAAAATCTCTCCGCCTCTTGTCTTACATTCAAACTGGTACTCCTGACCTTCAACAACATCAGGAATAAAGAGTTCATATATACCACAATCATCAACTCTGCGCATCTGATGTATACGGCCATCCCAGTTGTTAAAATCACCGATAACAGATACTCTTGCTGAATCAGGTGCCCATACAGCAAAGTTAACACCTTCTACTCCGTCACGTGTCATAAAATGAGCACCAAGCTTCTCATAAATGGTGTCATGCATTCCGCTTGAGAACTTGATACAGTCTTCTCTTGTAATGACGGGTTCATAAATATATGGATCATGTGATACATATTCCTTACCGCTTTGATCCACCAATATGTAGTGATAAGAGAAATTAGCCTTATATGGCAGAAGTGCTGCATAGAATCCAGCATCATCCTCAAGGTCCATTTTGTAGGTCTTGCCATCAGAAGATACAACCTTTATCTCTGCATAATCAGGACGAAATGTCTGGATCAGTATCTGATTACCAACCTTATGTGCTCCAAGAATTCTGTGCGGATCATGTCCGTCTGAATAGATGATCTCTTCAATCTCCGGCCAGTTCATCAACTTATAAAGTCTGTTGCTCACGTGGGTCCCTCCGTTTCAACTTCTTTAATTTTTGGTGCTGAATGTAACTTTATGACCCTTTTCAGGATAAGAGAAATATTATATAAGACTCCCCACACCCTCTTTGGGTCTGGAGCAAAAACATGAAATCATGTAAGCTCCGTAGAAAAACCTTTACTAATTCGAAACATCTGATTTGGTACATGTTTAAAAGTACATGGATGTACTTTCTATGTATTGTACCACATAACTTAGCATCTTGCACTTACTGCTTTAACATCCCTGCATCTGTATTTTTTATCCGTATACTTTTTCTTTAGCCACATAATAACTAAGGAAAAACAATACAAAGTCAACCGGCACTTTTATAAGTACTTCTTCTGACCATGGAAGGAGCATATGAATGATCGTAACAGCCGTAGCACTTAAAATAGCCTGCACTATAACAAGCAGTACCCATTTACGCAGCGTTTTTATAGAATCTTTCTTACTTCTAAATACAAGTCTTAAATTGAGTCTGTAATTGACAAAAGCAGATACCGTTCTTGCAAGTCCGGTTGCGATAGGAATATACATAGCCGTATCATCAAGGATCCTTACATTATTGAACATACCCTTAAGCATCTGAAACAAAAACAGATCGACTATGGTAGCAATTATCGAAGTAAAGATATAAGACACAAAGGTCAGATAAATAGGTATGTTGTCCTTGATAGTACGGTATTTATATACGTTTCTTCTCTTTTCATATTCCGTACATAATTGTACTTCTCTTACTCCAACCTGGAATTTCTTGCAGCTTGTGATCATCTTGGTGTCAAATTCATAACCCTCACCCCAGATAGTCATCAGCTTTTTCATGTATGAAATTGGTATACCTTTTAAAACGCACTGCGGATCATGTATCTCTATTCCAACAAGATATTTAAAAGATAGCTGAAGGACCTTATATCCCGTTACAGCTTTGCCGGTATAATCCCTGGCACCCTCAAGAACTCTTCGTCCCATGATCAGCTTACTCTGATCATCAATAAGGCTGTCAACAACCTTCCTTATATCTTCAGATTTAAAACTTCCGTTACAATCTGTCGTAACGCATCCGATCGCATCCTTATAATGGCATAGGATATAATTAAATCCTGTTTTTATCGCACGTCCCTTGCCAAGATTGACACTATGGTGCACAACTTTACATCCATATTCATTGCTGATCTGGTCAAAAATGCGCGCAAATTCAGCTCCGCTTCCATCGTCTACAACAACGATCTGGCGAAGCTTCATGCTATCAAGTTCTCTGATTAGTCTTAAAAGGCTGTTGTCCGGTCTGTAGGCCGGTATAAGAATAGGAATACGTGAGTATTCCTCTGTTGAACTTCCCATAATCACTCCCGATAAGCGAAAATAATATATTTATTGTAACACCCTTTCGCTTACCCCATTTATATATGCTCAGTATATCACAACAGGGGTACCAACTTCGACATATCCGTAAAGCTCCTCAGCCTTATCGGACGGAAGATTTATGCATCCGTGTGACCCTGAATCAGTATATATATCTCCTCCAAACTCATCGCGCCAGCTGGCATCATGTATTCCGACGCCCTTATATACAGGCATCCAGAACTTTACAAATGACACATAGCCCCTTCCCCTTAAATACCTGTTTTTGGCCTTGCCATAGACATAGTATACACCTGTTGGTGTATCTCTTCCCAGTTTCACATTGCCTGTTACTATATCGCAGTCAAGCACAAGCTCGCCGTCCTTGTAATAGTAAAGGTGCTGATCATCAATACTTATTTCCACATATGTATCTCCAATATCATCAGTTCCCTGCTCTGCTGCAAGCTGCTCATAAAAAGGCTCATGAGTTTCTTTAGTTCCGCTTAATATAGAACTTATAAGATATTCAAATTCCTTGTCATTATCTATTTTATTGCCATAGGTACCGCCATTAACTTTTATAGTATCTCCATCATTTGAAATAAATGATCTGGCAGCACCAACTGTATCGTACTGACCGCACAGCTCCTGCATGCTCTCATACAAAGCTGATTCGCTAAGTATAAGATTGCCTGCATAGTCGACTATGAATCCATTTTCTATAGAATAACTTTTGGGAAAAGATACTTCCTCTCCTCCGGAAATAAATTCGCCACTTCCCGGTTCACTTTTCCTTGTCTTTTGTGATGACATATCCTCAAGCTGTTCTTCAGTCACAATAGCATCACTGATAAAAGAGCCATCAAACTCTATCTCCTGACTTCCAAACTTATAGACAATTCCTGTATCCTGGAGCTTACTTATCTTTTCATAAGTTTTCTTTACAGACTCCATCTTGTCAGTAAGTTCAAGATCCTTATAGCAGGAATCAAAGTTTTCAAGATCAAGTTCTCCCACGCCGCTTCTTACAGCAATATCAACCTGCTTTAAGATCTCATCATAGACAGGTACATCATCCATAGTATCTATTAGCTGATAACCTTCATATGCCACGTTTACTATTTCTATAGTTCTGTCTTCTTCTTTGAGATCAAATAAAGGCCAGAGTGAAACTGCCTTTTCAAGAGCATCTTCATCATAAGTTATTTCAGGGACCATGGTAAGTTCCTTGCCACTAATCGTATTTACGATCCAGGATACGACATTCTGACGATCAAATGCAGTTTGAAGAGATGCTGTAAAGTCAGCTTTAACTCCAATATCCTCTGCATTTATTTCATATTTCTTGCCTTCCTTGTCTTTAACAGTAAGATCAGCTGTCTCATATTCTTCATTAAGAAGTTCTGCTGCCTGACTAACACTAAGTCCTGTTATATAATGTCCTCTTGCCCATGTCCCAAAAACAAAATGGTCGTGATAATAGACTGCCAGCGCCATATACGCCAAAGCCGTCATTATCACGATCACTATAAATATACCACTAAGCCATTTAATAATTGTTTTCATATACTCATGATACCACAATTATAAAAATTTGCTTGTATTTTTTTAAATATCGCTTCAATATTAACGCAATACTATTTTTATTCTTCTACATCACTTGCATCAAAAACTTCTGTAAGAGGCTTTCCTGCAGGAACCATAGGATATACCTTATCATCCTTTTCAATTACCATATCGATGACAACAGGTCCCTTGGTATTTATTGCTTCCTTAAGAGCTGCTGCAACCTCTGACTTCTTGGTAACACGGATAGCCTTACATCCAAGTCCTTCTGCGACCTTGCAATAATCAACCTTATCAGTAAGAACTGTCTGCGAATAACGCTGTCCATAGAATAGATTCTGCCACTGACGTACCATTCCAAGTACTTCGTTATTAACGATTATCTCAATGATAGGAATATTGTATCTGCTTGCAGTTGCAAGTTCATTCATGTTCATTCTGAAGCATCCGTCGCCTGCAACATTGACACAGATCTTATCAGGATTGCCCATCTGCGCACCTATTACAGCGCCAAGACCATATCCCATGGTTCCAAGGCCGCCGCTTGAAAGGAAGGTCCTTGGATTTCTGTACTTATAATACTGAGCTGCCCACATCTGATGCTGGCCTACGTCTGTTGTGATTATTGCATTGCCTTTTGTGATCTTATCAAGTTCTTCTATAACATAAGGACATGTAAGTTTACTCTTATCATAAGAGAGCGGGAACTCTTTTTCCATCTCTTTGATCTCAGAGATCCACTCATCATGCTTCATAGGGCTAATAACCTTAAGAAGATCAGTAAGGATTTCTTTAAGGTCTCCTACTATAGATGCATCTGTCTTGATGTTCTTATTAATTTCTGCTGCATCAATATCAAACTGAACGATCCTTGCACCCTTGGCAAAAGCTTTGGGATTACCAATAACACGATCAGAAAATCTTGCACCACAGGTAAGAAGAAGGTCGCACTTACTAACTCCATAATTGGATGTCTTGGTTCCATGCATACCTATCATTCCGGTATAGAGCTCATCTGTACCATCAAATGCGCCCTTACCCATAAGAGTATCACATACTGGAGCCTGAATAGTCTTAGCAAGCTTTCTGACTTCCTTGTAAGCTCCTGAAATAACTGCGCCGCCGCCCACATAGATAAAAGGTCTCTTAGACTTTGCTATCATTGCAGCAACTTTCTCTATTTCTTCCTTGGTATATTTCTTCTTCTCTTTAGGATCAGAAATCTGAGCCGGTGTATAATCGCATTTTGCAGCTGTAACATCCTTTGTGATATCAACTACAACAGGTCCGGGACGTCCGGATCTTGCAATCTCAAATGCTCTCCTTAAAGTGTCAGCAAGATTCTTAACATCCTTTACAATGAATCCATGCTTGGTAATAGGCATTGTAATACCATTAATATCAACTTCCTGGAAAGAATCCTTACCAAGTGCAGGAAGATTAACATTACATGTGATAGCGACCATAGGGACACTATCCATATATGCTGTAGCTATACCTGTAACAAGGTTTGTTGATCCGGGGCCTGATGTTGCCATGCAGACACCTACTTTACCTGTTGATCTTGCATATCCATCAGCAGCATGTGCAGCACCCTGCTCATGGCTTGTAAGGATATGATTGAATTCATCTGAATGCTTATAAAGCTCGTCGTAAATATTAAGAATCGTTCCGCCCGGGTATCCGAATATTGTATCAACGCCCTGCTCCTTCAGACATTTAAGAACGATTTCTGCACCATTTAAGACCATTATAATGTACTCCTTATAGCAAAATATGTATGTAATAAATATAATTTTAATACTTTTAATATAGATGCAAAGACATGGCGTACATAAAAGTATGTACGCTCTCATGTCTTATGACTCTTATATCAGTCTATATCCGGAACCTTAAGGATAGCTCCTGTGTTACCACTTGTTACAAGCTTTTGATAACGTGCAAGATAGCCATCTGTGATCTTAGGTTTTCTTGGCTTCCAGGCTGCTTTTCTTCTAGCAAGCTCTTCATCAGATACTTTCATGTTAAGAGAGTTATTGTTGATATCAATTGAGATTATATCTCCTTCTTCTACAAGAGCGATAGGTCCGCCTACTGCTGCTTCCGGTGATACATGTCCAATTGATGCTCCACGGCTTGCTCCTGAGAATCTTCCATCTGTGATAAGCGCAACAGTTGAGCCAAGGCCCATACCAGCAATAGCAGATGTAGGATTGAGCATCTCTCTCATTCCAGGTCCGCCCTTAGGTCCTTCATATCTGATAACTACTACGTCACCATCTACGATCTTGCCGCCAAGAATTGCAGATATTGCATCTTCTTCGCAGTCGAATACTCGTGCAGGTCCTTCATGAACCATCATTTCAGGAGCAACTGCTGATCTCTTAACGATTCCTGTATCAGGTGCAAGATTTCCTTTAAGTACAGCAATACCACCATTTGGAAGATAAGGATTCTCGATAGGTCTTATAACTTCAGGATTAAGATTCTCAACGCCCTCAAGGTTCTCTGCAACTGTCTTACCTGTACATGTGATAAGGTCTGTATGAAGAAGATTCTTCTTGGTAAGTTCCTTCATAACAGCATATACACCGCCTGCTTCGTTAAGGTCTTCCATATATGTAGGACCTGCAGGTGCAAGGTGACACAGGTTAGGAGTTCTGTCTGAGATCTCATTAGCATATTCCATATCGATCTCAACACCAGCTTCATGAGCAATCGCAGGAATATGAAGCATTGTATTAGTAGAGCATCCAAGTGCCATATCCATTGCAAGTGCATTCTCGAATGCAGCCTTAGTCATGATATCTCTTGGCTTAATATCTTTGTCCAAAAGCTCCATGATCTTGTATCCGGCCTTCTTGGCAAGACGGATTCTTGCAGAATATACTGCAGGAATAGTTCCGTTACCTCTAAGTCCCATTCCGATAGCTTCGGTTACACAGTTCATTGAGTTAGCTGTGTACATACCAGAACAGCTTCCGCATGTAGGACAAACCTTCTCTTCATATTCAAGAAGCTTTTCATTACTGATCTTGCCGGCAGTAACCTCACCAACTGCTTCGAACATGGAAGAAAGTGATCTCTTACGTCCGTCAACATGTCCGGCAAGCATAGGTCCGCCTGAAACAAAGATTGTAGGAATATTGCAACGTGCTGCAGCCATCAAAAGGCCAGGTACGTTCTTATCACAGTTAGGGATCATTACCATAGCATCAAAGCCATGAGCCTTACACAGACACTCTGTAGAGTCTGCTATAAGATCTCTTGTAACAAGAGAATACTTCATTCCGATGTGTCCCATTGCAATACCATCGCATACAGCGATCGCAGGAACTACTACAGGCATACCACCAGCTTCTGCTACACCGAGCTTGACAGCTTCAGCAATTCTCTGAAGTTCCATGTGTCCCGGAATGATATCACTTTGTGAACATACAATACCAATAAGTGGCTTTCTGCGTTCCTCTTCTGTAAAGCCAAGTGCATTAAACAAACTTCTGTGAGGTGCCTGCTGCAATCCTCTTAAAACTCTGTCACTGTTCATAGTCTTCTCTCCTGTTCTATTTTGTAAAAATAATGTAACTGCCATTCTCGTATGACCTGTGCATGCTTTTAACATTATCAGACAAGGCCACACCTGCATCATTGTACGTATCTCTTCTTATCAGAAGATAATCCGCATTATCTATATCATCTGAAGCTTCAATATCATACAGAAAATCAATCAGGTATTCCTGCATAGTGTCAGTAACTACAGGCTCATCATATTCCCTAGGGTCTACCATGATAAGTGCCTGATAAGTCTCATCTATCTCTTTATCATATGGGGCAAAAAAGGTTTTACCAAATACTCCCATAAAGAAATATACTATAGATGTTATAAGCGGCAGCCAGTAAGCAATGTGCGGAATATTCAATCTCTTTATTGTAAAAATAAAATTATTGATCACAAAACTCACAGCTATCGCCATTATAGCTCCCATGAACATATATGATTCATAGGAAGGTACTTCTTTAAAAAAAATAAGTAAAAACGGCATCCATAGCATCTGTCCCAGGATTATAAGTCTTATGCAGGTTCTGCTCTCCTCAAAGTACAGAATGCATCCTGCGATCATGACAAATATGGAAACAAAACATATCAGCATGAGAACATAAGCAAATCCAGGTGTAAAACTCTCTGAGAAATCATATATGAAATGATACCATCTCATAAAATAAGTAGAACCTTCCGGCCTTATCATTCCAAAAGAATTTTTGATGATGCCAATTCCTTCAAGGAAAGCTCTGACAGGATCTTTAGATACTATCTGAATCCTTGAAAGGCCTTCAAATCCGCCATCACTTAAAAGCTTTGAAGCTCCGCTTCCAAGTATATTAATTGTATAAAGTACAATTGCAATAAAAAATGCAACAACTTCACAGATCAGGATATTGAACAGCTGCTTAAAATATATGTTGTTGCCAACTGTGCCGCTTACTCTCCTGGTCCTTAAGCCATTGACAAGAAGATAAAAAAGAACCGCAACACACATAGGAATGATCCAGTTAACATTCCATAAGCAGATATAAAGGGCGCAAACAAAAATGATAACCAGATAAATATACTGGATATTACTAAAACTTTCAGTAAGTGTAAGCCTGCTAAAAAGATATACTGATAACAGGAATAATGTTACTGATAATGTATATCCTCTGCCCTGAATATTTAAAACATTTACAAGCTCAAATCCGCTATATGTAACAATAGTTGCAAAAGCAATCCAATGTGTAAAATATCTTTTTGACAATCTGTACAAAAGGATAAGATTCGCCGATGCTGCTATACAGGATATTCCTCGCATTGCTGCAAATTTGGGAAGTCCCATAAGATTTAGAAGCGAAGCAAGGAAGTTATATCCTATATGATTGCCCTCTGCTGACCAGTTGGTTGCTGTATATATAGGCCCCTTTCCTATAAAGTAAAAATAATCGTGGATCTCTTCATAGGAAGGAGTTATATAGAACATTCTCCAGAAATAATACAGGGACATTGCAAGTACAACAAGTACAACTGCTATATCCTGAGGATCTTCAGAAATATGCAGATGCGGAGGCTTATAATGGATCCTTGAAATTACCATTCCTCTGTCAGATTTCTTTTCCTTTTTAATCATCCCGTCAATTCACTAACCATCTACTATTTGATCTGTGAAGCGATGATATCTCCCATCTTAGAGCAGGAACATATCATATCGCTACTTGTTTCTGCGTTTTTAAGATCGCCTGTTCTATAGCCTTTTTGCAAAATCTCTTTAACCGCATTCTCTATAGAGTCTGCTTCCTTATCAAGGCTGAAAGTATAACGAAGCATCATAGCCGCAGATAAAATAGTAGCTATCGGATTAGCTATATCCTTTCCCGCTATATCAGGTGCTGAGCCGCCGCTAGGCTCATATAAGCCAAAGCTTGTCTCATTAAGTGATGCTGAAGGAAGCATTCCTATAGAACCTGTTATCATGCTGGCTTCATCAGAAAGGATATCTCCAAACATGTTCTCTGTAAGAACCACATCAAACTGTGCAGGATCCTTTACAAGCTGCATAGCGCAGTTATCAACAAGCATAAATGAAAGCTCTACTTCAGGATAATCTTCTGCGACTTTGGTTACAACCTTTCTCCAAAGTCTTGAAGAGTCAAGTACATTGGCCTTATCGACGCATGTAACCTTCTTCCTTCTCTTCATTGCAACATCAAATGCCCTGATAGCAATTCGTTTAATTTCTTTTTCTGAATAAACAAGTGTATCTGTTGCAACTTCCTGTCCGTCAATCTCTTCTGTCTTTCTGTCTCCGAAATACAGACCGCCTGTAAGCTCACGCATGATCATAAGATCAAAGCCCTTCTCGCTTATTGAAGTCTTAAGCGGACATGCATCCTTAAGCTCAGGATACAGATATGCAGGTCTTAAATTTGCAAAAAGACCCAGTGCCTTACGTATACCAAGAAGTCCTGCTTCAGGTCTCTTCTCTGGCGGAAGTTTATACCATGGTGATGTAGAAGTGTTGCCACCTATGGAACCCATAAGTACAGCATCGGAAGATTTGGCAGTATCTATAGTCTCCTGTGTAAGAGGAACTCCGTACTTGTCAATTGAACATCCTCCCATAAGTACATCTGTAAAGATCATTTCGTGTCCATATACTTTGGCTACGCTTTCAAGAACCTTCTTAGCCTCAGCAACAATCTCCGGTCCTATCCCATCACCGGGAATACATGTAATGTTCAGCTTCAATGTTATCTCCCCTTTCAGTTTTCGCAAAAGTTAAGTATCATCTTAGCTTAAAAAAATTCAAAGTACAAGGTGCAAAATTAATGTATCAGACATGACAACATTAATATTGCACCTATAAACACGATTAAAAATCATCTTCATTAAATTGTATCATATATTATCATTAAGGTGTACAACCATAAAAAAAGATGACAGGAAAGTTATACTTTCTCGCCATCCTTTTATTATCAGTCTTTTTTCTTCTTGTCGGCCTTAGTCTCTACAGGCTTAACTGCATCTTCAGGCTTCTCGATCTCAACGATTGCTTCCTTAACCATAGGAATACGACAGTTCTTGTTGTTACCAAACTCAACGATTACCATGTTGTCATGGATATCAATGATTGTTCCAACAAATCCGCCTGTTGTACGAACGCTATCACCAACAGCAAGAGCTGACATCATAGCTGCCTTCTCTTTCTCCTGCTTACGCTGTGGTCTGATCATAATGAAATACATAAATACGAACATTACAACCAGAATAACAAGATAATAGCTCATTCCTGCAGTTGTATTATCTACAGCAGTAGCAGCCATTGTAAATAAATCTGAATACATTTGGTTTTCCTCCGGATCCCTCTTTAATTCTTTTTAAAAGCTTTCAAAAAAGCTACCTTTAAATGATACACAATAAAAAGTCCACTTACAAGTGCGTTTTTATTAAAAATTTCTAATTAAAAATCGTCTAAATTAACAAATATGAAGATAATCTTATTTTCTCTATATCTATGCCATTTACATCTTTAAAGATAATCATATTTTCTTATATCTGTACTATTTACATCTTTACAGCACATTTTTTCATCATCACCCCTTGCGCCAGTTCTTTGCAATATCACTTCCGGGAGCTGTTGAAAGTTCTTCATATTCTCTAAAGCCATCAAGTGTCTGTTTCTTATAAGCAGCAAAATTGCCATTATCAAGGGCATTCCTTATTTCTTCCATCATATTGTTATAGAAATAAAGATTATGAAGTACGCAAAGTCTCATGCCAAGCATCTCACCAGCTTTAAGGAGATGACGTATATATCCTCTTGAATAGCGTCTGCAGGCAGGACACTGACATTCTTCTTCGATAGGATGAGAATCAAGCTCAAAACGTGCATTAAGAAGATTGAGCTTACCCTTCTTGGTATATACGTGTCCGTGACGTCCGTTTCTACTTGGATATACGCAGTCAAAAAAGTCTATTCCTCTTTCTACGCCTTCAAGGATATTGGCCGGTGTTCCAACTCCCATGAGATATGTAGGCTTTTCCTTAGGAAGATAAGGAACTACCTGTTCGAGAACATGGTACATTTCATCATGTGTTTCGCCAACAGCAAGGCCTCCTACAGCATATCCGTCAAGGTCCATCTCACTTATGCGCTTTGCATGCTCTATTCTGATATCATCAAAGATCGCACCCTGATTTATACCAAAGAGCATCTGATGAGGATTAACTGTATCAGGAAGTGAATTGAGTCTGTCCATTTCCTTCTTGCATCTTTCAAGCCATCTTGTAGTCCTGTCAACAGACATCTGTACATATTCATGATCTGCTCTTGCAGATGGACACTCATCAAAAGCCATGGCTATTGTACTTCCAAGGTGAGACTGTATTCTCATACTCTCTTCAGGTCCCATAAAAAGCTTATGACCATCTATGTGAGAATGGAAGTATACGCCCTCTTCCTTGATACGTCTTGTCTTTGCAAGGGAGAAAACCTGGAAGCCGCCTGAATCTGTAAGTATAGGTTTATTGCATGACATAAATTTATGAAGGCCGCCCATACGATATACATTATCATCGCCGGGTCTAAGATGAAGATGATAGGTATTGCACAATACTACCTGATTCTTGATGCCCTCAAGATCTTCAGTAGAAACAGCTCCCTTAATAGCTGCAACAGTTGCAACATTCATAAACACAGGAGTCTGAATAGTACCGTGAACTGTCTGAAATTCACCTCTTTTAGCCCTGCCTTCTGTTTTTAATAATTTGTACATAGAACCTCTTTTCATAACATAGTCTTATAAACAGAAAAATATAGGGACATGTAGCACATGCCCCTATCCATAATATACCATATATTCTTTATTTTTCAATTAAACTCACAATAAAAGCGCTAACTATAAGTATATTTACTCTTTGATCATCTGTATTTATCAGTATATATACTCGTCCCAGAACTCTTCAAGGCATATGCCTTCTTCAAACATAACTGCTGCTGCAGATGTTCCGACATATCTTATATGCCATGGCTCATACTCGATTCCTGTTATCTCTTCTTTACCTTTAAGATAACGTACTACAAAACCGTATTTGTATGAATTCTGACTAAGCCACTGTCCGGCAGGTGTATCACCAAATCCCTCGTCCAAAGAGCAGTATCCGTCAGTTATGATATCAAGAGCAAGTCCTATCTCATGTTCTGATGATCCGGGAATAGTTACTGCCTGTGATGCAAGCGCATATGACTCCATGTAGTCATATCCCTGCTCCAGATAATAGTCAACCTTCCTTCCAAAGAGCATCTCCTGACGGTTGTTGGATCTGTATGGAGAACATATTATAAGTGTTACTCCATCAGCAGCTGCCGCTTCTATCATCTGCTTAAGAGGAGATATTATCCTCTTATCACAAAGCTTACCACCGCTTGATATCTGAGCAGTCTCAAATACATAATTATCAGGTATTGGATGCTGCTTGTTAACAAGCATAAGCTTCCAGTCATCTGCTGAGAACTGTTCGCTACCTGCCTGAGTCTTGTCGGCATCCTCCATCTGAGTAGTATCTTCTTCGTCAGAAGCACTAAGGATCTCAGAAATACTTATCTGATCACTTTCAGAAACCTTTCCAAGAAGCTCGCCGTTACCATCATAAACAGCTTCTTCTGAAAAGTCTGCATCTTCAAGTTCATCACTTTTCGGAACATCCTGATCACTTATGCTTATAGTCTCTGTATCTTTTACATTTTTCTTTTCCACTTCAGCAGCAATATAAGTAGTACCATAGTCATCCTCTTGACGGATGCTTTCTGATACAAAGCTTACATCCATTGGTAAAACCGGATATGAAAAACTGCTGGAAGACACAAAGAATAAAAGAACACATGCAATACTAAGAATTCGCTTTCTATTATCATAAACAGCACTACCCAATGCCGTTACGAAGACTACTATTGCAACAGCGATGACACCGAACAAATAGAACTTCCTATTCTTTTTTACGAATTTCCCTATTCGCCGAACTGCTTTCTCCCGAAACGTCGGCTCAAATGAAACATCTTTGTTTTTCATTGCACCTAAGCTTGGCTCCCCCTGCATTCTCGGTATATCATAAAGCTATTATACTACATTTTGAGTATTTTTGAACACTTTTTACAAATTTGATAGTAGTTTTTTTAGCAACATGCATCCAACTGTGCAAAAATACTTCAAATATTTTTATTATTATACACCCTGAAAGATATAATTTGGATTAAAAATTTTAGTTATCATCCTTGTTGCAACGCCTCATATTTATTCATATATTATTATAAACAGCCTTTCTGCATTATTGAATTTATGCTTTAATAATGTATAATGAATTCAGTTTTATCAGAAAATATCTGTAAGGGGGACATATAATGTCTGGATCAACATATGGTAATCACCTGAAAATCACAACCTGGGGAGAGTCACACGGCCCTGCTCTTGGCGTCGTCATAGATGGTTTTCCTGCAGGAATGGAACTTAGTGAGGCAGATATCCAGGAATATCTGGACAGAAGAAAGCCAGGAACCTCTTCAGTTACAACTCCCCGAAAGGAAGATGATAAAGTCGAGATCTTATCAGGTGTTTTTGAAGGAAGAACGACAGGCACTCCTATCTCACTTATGATAAGAAATACTTCTCAAAAGTCTGCAGATTACAGTCAGATAGCATCTTATTACAGACCCGGTCATGCAGATTTTGGCTTTGATCAAAAATACGGTTTTAGAGATTACAGAGGAGGCGGACGCTCATCAGGACGCGAGACCATTGGCCGAGTTGCTGCAGGAGCGCTTTGCTCAAAGCTCCTAAAACAGATGGGCATCACATTAACTGCCTATACAAAGTCCATAGGGCCTGTAAGCATAGACCCTGAAAGATTTGATTCTTCAATCATCAAAGATAATCCGGTATGCATGCCAGATGCTGATGCTGCAGCCAAGGCTTATGACTATATACAAGAGTGCAGAAAAGAACTCGACTCTGTGGGCGGCGTTATTGAATGCAAAATAGACGGCGTACCTGCAGGTATTGGCGATCCTGTTTTTGACAAGCTTGATGCCTCCATGGCCAAGGCTCTTATGTCAATTGGTGCTGTAAAGGCTGTTGAAGTCGGTGACGGTGTCCTTGTATCAAAATATAAAGGCTCTGAAGACAACGACGGCTTCACATCTAAAGACGGAAAGATCACAACTACAACCAACCACTCAGGTGGTATCATCGGCGGAATCAGTAATGGTTCTCAAATCATTCTTCGCTGCCACGTAAAGCCTACTCCTTCCATATCCAAGGAGCAGTCTACTGTGAAGCAGGATGGAAGCCCTATAGATATAGTAATAGGTGGAAGACACGACCCTGTTGTTGTACCGCGCGCTGTTGTAGTAGTTGAATGCATGGCCGCAATAACACTTCTTGATGCAATGATCTCCAACATGGCATCAAGAGCAGACTATATCACAGATTTCTATAAGAACATATGATTTAACACGTCACTAGAGATTATTTACAAGAATTAAGTCACAAGATGATATTTTAAAAGAATCAGTTCGAAAGTTGATATTTTAAAAGAATCAGTTCGCAAGATGATATTTTAAAAGAATTACATTACAAGATAATATCAAAACAGCCCGATGAGCTATAAATACTCATCGGGCCATTATATTTTAGTATATAAGGATCATTCTGCTATCTTATGGAATACGATGCAGTTAGGCTGATCTACACTTATCTCCGGTCCATTCATAACAATGATTCCCTGAGCCATGTTAACTGTAAAGAAAGTCATTGTATTGGACTCATGGTTAAGAGATACAAGATGCTTATTGTCAGGGAACAAAGCTGCATCCTTAGGATACTCTCCTGAAATAGGAAGTCCAAGAATCTTCTTGAGCTTACCTGTTCTCTTATCTGCTCTGTATATATCTACAAAGTTCTCTCCCATGTTAGAAGATACAAGATAGTTATAATCAAGTGAGAACATAAGCGCACTACTTGCAATACCCTGAATATCAGGCTCATCTATTGTAGATATAGACTGTATTCTTTCAAAATCAGGAATATCATGATCATCTACTCTGTAATGATATACGTCTATAGAATTCTTCTGTTCTGTAAGAACATAAATGAATTCACCATTTTCTGAGAACTTTATATGTCTTGGTGCAGACTCCTGATCGCAGTGGATAACGTCAGCATTTTCAAGACGGCCTGTTTCATGATTGAGCTTATAGACATTGATCCTGTCCATTCCAAGATCACAGGCACACAGGAACTTATTGTCCTTGGTCATTCGAACGCACTGAACATGAGGACGATGGTTACGTCCTGCTGCAGAACCAAGTCCCTTCTGGTAGATCTCTTCTGTGATCTCACCTATACTTCCGTCTTCAAGAAGTCTTAATACAGTGATCTTACCATCATGGTATCCGGCACAGAAAAGGAATTTATCTTCATAGTCTGTAGAAAGATAACATCCTCTCATTCCGTTGATAGAAGCTTCATTGATAAGACTAAGAGAACCGTCCTTCTTAATGTCATAAGCTTCAACACCAAAATCGGTAATGGAATAAAGGTGCTTCTTATTTCTGGATTCGGTTACATAAGAAGAGTTTGTGATCTTGATCTTACTCTTCTCAGTCATACGGCCATTCTTGACATCTACATCATAAACACGAATGCCGAACTTATCACCTGTTCCATTTGTATAGCTTGATACGTAAGCTACATATTTACCTTCTGCAGCATCCTTTTTAGGAGCTGTTTCAACTTTTTTAGTTGATTCTTCTGAGGTAGCTTCGTTAACCTCTTCATTTGTAATTGTTTCTGTCATATTGATGTCCTCCATAAATATGGATATAAAATCTAACCCCATTTTAACACAGTTATAGGCGGCTCAACAATCATCTTTTTGCCAGCTTGGAATAAGAGTTTCTATAGTGTCTGTTCATCTTAATACAATCTCTGTAGGAAAGGAAGTTGGCACTTCCATATCTGGATGCCGCTATCTGAGCTATACAGGCTTTATCAAGCACAAGTGCTGCTGCCTGCGCATCATCTTTGGTCTCTCCAAGACAAAAGGCTCCATCGTCAAGAGCAAATACCGCATTAATATTTTTTCTCACAATAACTCGTCTTCCATCATGACCATGATGATTGATGGGAATTCTGACGCTGGTACCGATAAGCTGAGCAAAGTCATCAAGAAGAGGCTTCATATGCGTAGCACGTCTTGATACGATCCTGCAGGCTTCTGATTTATTGTGAATTACATATTTAACATCAGGCCTTCTTTCATAAATCTCCTCATGGATCTTCTTGATCCTGTAAGGAGTGTCAGGCTTATCATATATTATCTTGCCGCTGTTTATATGAGAGCTGAAGCCTTCAATAAACTCGCTTTCTATATCCATATGACAATATCCATGCAAAAAGCGTTTTGAAGCTTCTTCCATCTCCATTGCACATTCAAGTGCTTCATCACTTATTGTACCCATGCATATGGTTCCATGATTGGACATGACTATGCCATTTTCTGATCTGTACTTTTCAATAGTCTTTTTGACATTAGCTGCAAGCTTTTTGGTTCCGGGAAGTGCATAAGGCGCACATGGAATCCTTATATCATCACCGTCAACCATAGCTCTTATCTCCTTGACGCCAAGAGATCCTGCAACTGTAGCAAATACCTGATGTGTATGGATTATAAATCTTACATCACTTCTTGCATTGTAGCAGGCAACATGTACCAGCAATTCACTTGAAGGTTTGTATTTGCTCTTTGTAGAAAGGTCCTTAAGATTAACTTCTACTATCATATCAGGAGTCAGGTCTTCATACATGATGCCGCTTGGTGTTATAAGAATGCGGTCCTTATCAAGTCTGCATGATATGTTACCCCAGGTTCTTACAAGAAGTCCCTGATCGTGAAGCTGTTTACCTATATTTATTATTTCCTGTCGTGGATCCATATAAAACTTTCCTGCTTTCTGATTTAAATTTAATCTGCGCGCAGATGTCTTGTAGGAGTATATATCTCGCCAGGTTTTATGTCGTGACTCTCCATTGGAAAAATATCTTCAAACATCTGTTCATCAAAGGCTACTGCTATAAGTACAGCTCCCGGAACTTTGGGTATATATCTGTCATAATAGCCGCCTTTATAACCTATCCTGTTACACTCTCTGTCAAATGCAACTCCTGGAAGGATCATAAGCGTATCTGAATGAATCCTGTCAGCTGATGCTGCATATTTACGCGAAGTAACAGGCTCTGGTATGCCATGGAAACCTTCCTTTATCTGGCTTAAATCCGAGATCTTAAAAAAGTCCATCTCCCTATTCTTTGTATCTGTTACCTTAGGGCAGTATACATTTTTGCCGAGGTGAAGAAGACGCTTTATCAGGTCCAAAGTATCAACTTCAGAAAGATAAGAACAGTACACAAGGACATTATCAGCATGCTTAAGAGCACTCGATGCAAGTATTCTTTCCATGATCCTTGCACTGTTATAAGCCCTGTCTTCCTCATTTAACCTGTTTCTTCTTTCAAGAGCAATCTTTCTGTAACTATCTTTATCCACACCTAACTCCTCTATAAAAGCGCATTATCTGCGCGGGCAGCGTTCTGAGCAAATGCGTGCTGCAACCTTCATACCATCCATAGCTGCTGACATGATCCCTCCTGCATATCCTGCGCCCTCTCCGCAAGGATAAAGGCCACTTGTTTCTATAGCCTGCAGATTGTCGCCTCTTGTGATCCTTACAGGGGATGATGTTCTGCTCTCAATACCTTCCATAAGCGTATCATCAGCATCAAATCCCTCTATCATATGGCCAAAAGCTGTCATTCCCTCATCAATAGCTTCTTTAAGATCTTTAGGAAGAAGGTCATGGACATCTGAAAATACATAGTCGCCCTTTATACATGGGGTATTCCAGCTCTCCCTGCCATTTACTTCTTCTTGCCTTTTTGATTGTTTAAAATCAGCAAGATATTCTACAGGCACCTTGCCTTGTCCAAGTTCAAAAGCCTTCTTTTCAAGCCTTCTTTGGAACTCTACTCCGCACAGAGGGCCTTCTCCTCCAAAATCCTCAGGCTTAACAGTTACTATTATCGCACTATTAGCATTTCTTGAATCCCTGGCATAATAGCTCATTCCATTAACACAAAGGTGTCCTTCTTCGGATGAAGCATTAACCACATATCCTCCAGGGCACATGCAAAAAGAATATACGCCTCTTCCGGAAGATGTGTTGTGAACTACCTTATAGGGAGAAGCCGGAAGTGTAGGACTTTCCTCGATTCCGTACTGAGACATGTTAATCTTCTTTTGAGGATGCTCTACTCTAAGACCTACAGCAAATGCCTTAGGCTCCATATATACGCCATCTTTTACAAGTGCTTCAAAGGTATCTCTTGCGCTATGTCCTATGGCAAGAATAACTGTATCTGTCTCTATTACAGATTCTGCGCCATTTCTATCTTCTATCTTTATTCCTGTAACCTTTTGATCAGACACAATCAGTCCTGTCATTTTGGTCTCAAAAAGTACTGTTCCGCCAAGCTTTTTAATATCTTCTCTGATATTCCTGACAACATCTACAAGCTTATCGGTACCTATATGAGGTTTTGCCTCATAATAGATTTCTTCAGGTGCGCCGTGATCTATAAAGATCTTAAGCGCTGCTCTTCCTATTCCGTCCTTATCACGTACCATAGTATTAAGCTTACCATCAGAAAAGGCACCTGCTCCGCCCTCACCAAACTGAACATTAGATGCTGTATCAAGAACTCCTGTCTTCCAGAAACTTTCTACATCCTTTTGTCTGTCCTCTACAGCTCTTCCTCTTTCTATGAGTATAGGTTTAAAGCCGCTAAGTGCAAGCTCATAGGCTGCAAAAAGCCCTCCCGGTCCTGCGCCAACTACTACAGGACTATTAGCCATTACATCATCGCCAAATGAAGGACGCTTGTATTGTACAGCTTCAAAGAGCTGAGCATTTTTATTATGCGCTTTTTGAAGTGCCTTCTTCTCATTGATATTGAGTTCTATATCAATTGTATATACATCATATATGTCCGGCTTTTTTCGGGCATCTATTGAATGCCTGAAAACACTCAGCCTTTTAATATTATCAGGTACAATTTTCAAAGCCTTGGCACATACATGATACAGGCTTTTAGAAAGAGCCTCCGGCTTCATAACACCGTTAACATATAAAGAGGCATCTCCACCATTTTTAACTTTTATATTACTGATTCTGATCATAAATTATCCTATTTGACTGCTGCATGTCTTGTTCCATACAGACATTCACTGCTGCAGTTCTTATTCCATACAGACTTTCACTGCTTCAGTTCTTAATCCATATAGGTTTTTGCTGCAGCACATCCTGCAATGCTTCCGCTTGTAAATGCCCACTGGAGGTTATATCCTCCGCATCTTCCATCAACATCTGCAAGCTCTCCTGCAATATATACTCCCGGACATGTCTTTGACTCAAGGTCATCTGTCAGATCATCAAGGCTTACTCCGCCCCTGGTGACCTGCGATGAAGCATAGTCAGAAACTGCCTGTATACTTATTCTTACATTTCTATAGTTATCAATTACATGGCTAAGCTTATCAAGGCTGTTTTTATCTACAATACTATCTTTATCTATGCCGCATCTTCCAAGGATCATTACACCTATAAGATGATTGCAGATACCGTCAAGTACCTGAATATAGCTTTTGCCACACGCAAGGTCTGTGATCTCTTTTTTCATATTCTCAAAATCCAGGTCAGAATATGAAGGAAAAAAATCTATGACTGCAGTAACTTTATTTGAAGCAGCTTTAGCAAGATATTCAGCTACTCTTCCGCTTAGCTGAAGAACCGGAATTCCTGAGATTCCTTTTGAAGTAAGCTGAAGTTCTCCATACTCACTTAGGCCTTCAATCTCTTCAATTGTGATATTTGCCATCATCCTGACACCATAAGCACTTGGAAGGTCCTTATCAGATGACAGAAGAGATGTAAGAGCCGGATAAGTATTTGTTACCGACATGCCAAGGCTCTTTGCTATATAATAGCTGTCCCCTGTAGACATGGTTGATTTAGGCCCTGACAGGCCACCTGTTGCTATAATTACTGCATCAGCCTTATATACATCGCCTGATGCCTTGACTTCAAAGCCCATTCCCTGACCAAGGGGAGTTATTTTCTTAAGCTGGCGGCCGCTTATATATTCTATTCCAAGTCTTTTTATTTCATCAATAAGAGCATTTTGAACAGTTGTTGCCTGTCCCGATATCGGATATATGTATCCTTCTTCGCTCTGAGTTATAACACCAAGTGAGTTCATAAAGCTGACCGTATCATCTGCGCCGAATCTTTCGAGAAAGCCCTCCATTCTCTTACTGGCACCTGAATTATAGCATGATGCGCTCATCGCTTCATTAGTCAGATTACAACGACCGTTTCCTGTCATCGATATCTTCTTGCCTGCTATATCATTTTTTTCCAAAAGAGTCACAAAAGCGCCCTGTCTTGCCGCTGTAATTGCTGCGCACATACCGGCCGCTCCTGCACCTGCTACAATAATCTTCTTATTCATACAAAATGAAAACCTCTGGCTATAAGGAGCACAAATCCGCCACCCGGAATTCTCTCGATCTCGTATTCGTATATTCCTCTTAGGATAAGTAGGAACAAGAGATACAAAAATCCGCCTGCAACAAAGCATACAAGTATGGTAAGGATCTCTCCTATAACATTAATTAAGACCATATTAAGGAAAAAGACTATTAAAGCTGCCACACCACTGCAGATAAGCGGTACAACAAAGCACTGGATCCAGTTATGTCTGTAGTGGAGCATTCTCATGATCTCCCAGAATCCCATTGTTCCAAGCACAAGATACATCATAAAATCTGCATATGAAACAGCTGTCATCTCTTTATTAAGTCCATATGACATAAAACAAAATGTCAGGATATGCACTATGATAGCTACAACTATATTAAGGATAAGGGCTCTAAGCTTCCTGAGCCTTAATAATATGGCACTTATCAAAATTCCAATAGGTGCAGAAAAGACAAGAAGTGATGCATGCCCCATCATTGTAACCGCTGAATCTGTAGGAGTAACATATACCGCTCTTTGAATTGTATCTGCAAGAACCAGCATAAACATTGAAAGCGGGAATAGGAGTATTACAAGATATCTGGAGAACTCTGCCAGAATATCAATAGCTCCATGTCTGTCCGAATGAACGATCATGGCACAAAATTCATACACCTTTCTCATCTGCAGGATAACCACAACAGATACAGCTATCATGATGATAGGAAGTACGCCGCCATACCAGCTTCCCCACTGGGCTGCTGTATGATCAAGAGAGCCAACATACATAGCTTCATCTATTAGATTTATAAAGAAAGGAAGTGAGAAAGCAAGTGAAAATGCCAGAACATTTCTCCCATAAGAAGGTCCTGCTCCAAGATATCTTGGTTCTCCGCTTCTGACAATATCATCTATTTTGCTGCTCTTTAACTTCCAAACAATAAGCAAATATATAAGTGTTATCAGAGAAGCTGCGCACACTCCTATAAGTGCTCCGCAGGCACCGTATCCTGATGCAAGATCAGTCCTTTTCAAAAGCGCATTGGCTTTAAGCCCGTATCTGTAAGAGATACTTGCAAATGTAGGTGTTAAGAGAAGGATACTTATAGCAAATATAAACTCTGATAAAAGAGAATAAAGATTCTGCCCAAAACCCTCAAGCATTCCTCTTATTGCTCCCTGGCAGCTGATAAAGATAATGGCAGCTGCTCCTGCAATAAGTGCAAGGAAGCCTATCCTTGAGCCGAAAAGCTTTTCTGATGCAGAAAAAGAAAAGATAAGGATCAGGCCACCAACTATAATTCCTGAAGCAAAGGCTATTGTTCTTGCTTTTCTTACGGTATCCATTGCATTTATAAACTGTTTCTTTTTTTCATAAAGTCTTATAACTGCAGAGATTGCGTGTTCCAGCGCAAAAACAAACACTCCGTAACCGATCATGAACAGATCCATCGGCGAAGCAAATATTCCCAAACCCTCATTTTTGATGATCCTTAGAAGGAAAATTCTGGTAATCATAAAAAAACAGATCATCACAAACAGAGCTATAGAAAAGGTATCCGGTTTAATCCTGTCTCTTACTTTAATTGCCATCTCTAGTAATACCAAGCCTTTCAAGTACGTCGTTTTGTTTCTGTTCCATTACTTTCGCTTCATCCTCTTCCATATGATCATAACCGCACAGATGGAACATGGAATGAGCTGTCAAAAATGCAAATTCTCTTTTTTCACTATGTCCGTATTCAAGGGCCTGAGATCTTACCCTCTTTTCATTAATTACTATGTCCCCAAGATATATGCTTCCATTGTCAGGATCTATCATGTCGCATCTAAAAGGCCCATTTAAAACTGAAAAGTCTCCCGGGGTTTCATATTCAATATTGGGAAAAGACAAAACGTCTGTCTCCCTGTCTATATCCCTGAACTGCTTGTTCATTTCATGTATGCCTTCATCATCTGTGATAAGCATATTGATCTGAGCTTCTTCAGGAAAGTTCTCACTTCTAAGAACTTCTTCACATACGCTGCGTGCAATCTCTTCAATGTCAAAATCAAATTCTGCTTCAACTTCATTCTCAACGCAGAAAATCATAATACAATTTCTCCTTTTTAAGAAGCTTACTTACTCTGTTAAGCTCCGCAATTGAAATGTCTGAATGATCAAAGCATCCACTTATATGTCTTCTTTCGATCATCTCTTCGATCATTCTGTCACTATCTATTTTAGCAGTTTTATCTTTTTCGAAAATAGTCATTAATTTATTTACAAGATCTTCGCACAAGTTAATGATCGTAGCTTCCTTGGATACCGGTGCAGTCTTGCCGTATTTGATATATTCCTCCAAAAGAGATACTGCAGATTCCGGGAACTGATAGCGCTGATAATAAGGCTTTGATACCTCCATATCTTCAGGCTTTCCATCAAGCATTCCTACTCTGTGATAGTAAGCGCATGCCTTGGTTGCTCTTCTGTCTATGCCAATATCCGCAGCTATTCTATCTGCAAGATAGGCTGTATGCACAGCTCTGTAATACTCTCTCTTGTCCTTGTTCTTGATCTTGACTAAAAGCTCAAATTCAGGATCATTGATCTCCATGTACATATCATTGCTGCCTCTTATTACAAGAAGGCTGAATGCATTCAACAGTACAAGAAGAAGGAGCGAACTTATAACTACATTAACAATAGGAACAGTGAGCATAGCAAGCGAAAATGTCTGGTTCAAAAACAGCACGTGATATGAAACCAATAGTACGAACAGGAGCATGATCGATATAAATATCGGAAGCCCGAACTGGAGCTTATCTCCTACATGCTGAAAAAGAACTATGGCAACAACACCTGCAATAAGGTATATAAAAAACGGCTGAACTGATGATTCACTACACAAAAGCAGCGTTACATTCAAAAGAGCGCATCCGCTGCAAATTCCTATAATAGAATTTGAAAAAAGTGACATCAGAACAAAAATACTAAGATAAGGCCATATCAGATTGTTGACAAGTGGAAACAAAAGGGCTGCAAAAAATGCAACTATGTATATAATAAAAAAGCGATTCATATGCTTCTCATTACCATATACAAGACTTCCTCTTATAAGACACTCCTCCCATAAAAACACTATAAGACCGCTCTCTATAAGAACTGTAATAACATTTCTGATTATCTCTTCATCAGACAGGCTATACGCTTTGCCTGCACCAAACATCAAAAAAGCTGAAGCAAAACAAAAAGCTGCAATACTTACAGCACTTTTTATATATTTGGACAATTTACTTTCACTACGAATATCCGCCTCAGAAACATTTTCATCACCTGTTGTCTTGATATCCATATTATAACGCTCCCCATTTTAATTACTGTTTTCTTTTTCTTATCTCTCTCTTTATGGCAGCCTTTCTCTCAGAACGGGCTGTCTCTTTTTTCTCATAATCCTCATAAGCCTTAACGATTTTCTGTACAAGCGGATGACGTACTACGTCCTTACTTGTAAGAGAACATACGGCAATATCATCAATATCCTTAAGAACCTTCTGGGCTACATCAAGTCCTGAAACGGTTCCTGGCGCAAGGTCCTTTTGCGTAGCATCACCTGTAACTATGACCTTGGAACCAAAACCTATTCTTGTAAGGAACATCTTCATCTGTGCAGGTGTTGTATTCTGCGCTTCGTCAAGAATGATATAAGCATTATCCAAAGTTCTTCCTCTCATGTATGCAAGAGGAGCCACTTCTATAAGACCCTTTTCCATATTGGCAAGGAATCTCTCTGTTCCCATTATCTGATACAGAGCATCATATAAGGGTCTTAAATAGGGATCTACCTTGCTTTGAAGGTCACCAGGGAGAAATCCAAGCTTTTCTCCTGCTTCTATAGCAGGTCTTGTAAGTATGATCCTTGATACTTCTTCCCTCTGAAAGGCTGTGATAGCCATTGCCATTGCAAGATAAGTCTTACCTGTTCCGGCAGGTCCAAGGCCGAAGGTTATCATGTGTGACCTTATAGAATCAACATATTTCTTCTGACCAAGTGTCTTGGGCTTTATAGGCTTACCTGTCGTTGTATGACAGATAAGATCTGAATCAATGTCCAAAAGGACACTGTCATTGTCTGTTTCATTTATATTTTCATTATCCATATTATCTCTGTCCTCTTTGAGAATTATTGCATAGTCTACGCTTTGTTCCTCGATACTGCTTCCATTTGTTGAAAGCTTGGCAAGCTGTCTTATAATATCAGCTGCGCTCTGTGCATCCTTCTGCCTTCCAACTATATGTATCTGGCCTCCCCTGTCAGTGATCTCAACTCCAAGGTTATCTTCAATCTTCTTCATGTAGCTGTCATTGCGGCCAAATATATTTCTCATCTCGTCTACTGTGAGAACGATCTTGATCTCGGTTAATTCATTCATTTATGGTATGGTTCCCCGCTAAGAATTTTATATGATCTGTATACCTGTTCCAAAAGCACTACTCTCATCATCTGATGAGGGAAGGTCATATCTGAAAAACTGATCTGTCCGTCGGCTCTTTTTAAGACCTCATCGCTAAGTCCAAGCGATCCGCCGATCACAAACTGTATATGACTGCAGCCAGAAATCGCATAATCATCTATCCACTTAGCAAATCCTGGTGAATCAACCTTCCTTCCTTTTATGGCAAGGGCTACAACCTTGGCCTTTGGATCTATATGCTTTAATAATTTCTCCCCTTCCTTGTCCCTTATCATAGTCTCTACTGATTCAGGGGCATTATCCGGTGTCTTCTCATCTGCAACCTCGATTATCTCAGGTTTACAATATCTCGTAAGACGCTTCATGTATTCTTTAATAGCGTCATTCCAATATTTCTCTTTTATTTTACCAACACAAAGTATACTGATTTTAATAATTTCACACTTTCTGTATTTTTTCTATGAAAAAATCTCACTGTAATAAGTCTCTACAAAGCGGTCCAGCATGTCATCATCCAGATTCAAAAACTTCTGTTTGATGCGCTCCTTCATATAAGCTGTTCTCTGATAAAAAACTACTCCGTCACCACTTTCACTATCTTCATTGTTATTGCCAAGAGCATCCTCAATCGACTGTGCCGTAAGATTATCAAGACACCATTCATGAATCTTTTCTGAAAGTGTACTTTCCTTGACTGCGGCTTCATTAAAGCGTTTATAATTTCTCATCGCAAGTGCTCCCATGACAATGAAAAGCACAAACAAAGAGCCCATTATACCTGTTGTCATATACTTATTAAACATAGGCATTGCGAGGGGATTCCTGATAAGCATATATATATCTGCCAGAAGACCTATACATCCGACACTTATCAATACGACAGCTGAGGAATGATTGTCCTCTGCCATATCTTCATTAGATCTGTATCCCATAAATCCATTTTCCTCCAACTAACCAATTAATGTGCAGTGATAGTATATACTTCAAGCACATTCCCCCTGTTATAACTGCATTCATGGCTTCATATTACAAAAACAGCAAAAACTCAATCTTCTATATAATACCACAAAAGGGCATACAGGTTGTACCCGTACGCCCTTAATATGTAAATTTTTCTTTAAGAAAATTTTAAAATTAATCAAGAGATTTGAGATATTCGTCAATACCCTTAGCAGCTGCTTTGCCGGCACCCATAGCAAGGATAACTGTAGCTGCACCTGTTACGGCATCACCACCGGCGAATACACCGGCTTTTGAAGTCTGACCATTCTCTTCCTGTGCAACAATACATTTACGCTTGTTGATATCAAGGCCTTCTGTTGTGGAGCTGATAAGAGGGTTAGGACTTGTTCCAAGTGACATGATTACTGCATCGCATTCAATCTCGAACTCAGAACCAGGAATCTCTATAGGACTTCTTCTTCCTGATTCATCAGGCTCACCAAGTTCCATCTTTATGCATCTGCATCCTCTTACCCATCCTTCCTCATCAGTAAGGATCTCAACAGGATTGTTAAGAAGGTCAAAGATTACACCTTCCTGCTTAGCATGCTCAACCTCTTCCTTACGAGCAGGAAGCTCTTCTTCAGAACGACGGTATACTACATGTACCTCTGAACCAAGACGAAGTGCTGTTCTTGCAGCATCCATAGCAACGTTACCACCACCAACTACAACTGTCTTTTTAGGATGCATGATAGGTGTTGTTGAATCGCTGCTGAAAGCCTTCATGAGGTTAGAACGTGTAAGGAACTCATTAGCTGAGAATACACCAAGAGCCTGCTCTCCCGGGATGTGCATGAATTTTGGAAGTCCTGCTCCTGATCCTATAAATACAGCATCAAAACCTTCATTCTTCATAAGAGAGTCGATAGTAACACTCTTACCGATTACAACGTCCTTCTCAATCTTAACGCCAAGCTTTTCTACGTTCTCGATTTCCTTTTTTACAACCTTCTCTTTAGGAAGACGGAATTCAGGAATACCATATACAAGAACGCCACCTGCTTCATGAAGTGCTTCAAATATAGTAACTTCATATCCAAGTTTAGCAAGATCTCCTGCACATGTAAGTCCGGATGGACCAGAACCTATTACAGCGACCTTGTGATTCTTCTTCTCTTTTGCTCCTTCAGGAACAATACCCATCTCACGTGCTGTATCTGCAACGTATCTCTCAAGCTTACCAATAGATACAGGCTCGCCTTTGAATCCTCTGATACACTTACCTTCACACTGTGATTCCTGAGGGCATACACGTCCACATACTGCAGGAAGTGCAGATGACTGACTTATGATCTGATATGCGCCTTCTACATTACCAACCTTAACTTCCTGGATAAATGCAGGAATATCAATGGCAACAGGACATCCCTTCTGGCACTGTGGATTCTTACAGTTAAGGCAGCGTGTTGCTTCGGCCTCAGCTTCTTCTTTGTTATAACCAAGACATACTTCTTCAAAATTCGTAGCACGAACCTTTGGATCCTGCTCACGAACAGGAACTCTCTTCAAAACATCTACTTCTATAGCCATTTGTTAATCTCCTATTTTAATCGCAAACTCCGCAGTGACCCTTGTGTGTTTCGCCTTCTTCTTCAGCAAGCTTGAGTCTTGTTTCCTCATTCTTGTAAAGCTTCATTCTGTTCATTGCCTGATCAAAATCTACAAGGTGACCATCAAATTCAGGTCCGTCAACGCAAGCAAACTTAACCTCATTTCCTACTGTAAGACGGCATGCACCACACATACCTGTTCCGTCTACCATGATAGTATTCATTGAAACAACTGTAGGAATGTTAAGCTCTTTAGTAAGCTTACATACAAATTTCATCATGATCATAGGGCCTATAGCGATACAAAGATCATACTTATGGCCTTCTGCTACAAGGTCTTCAAGGCACTTTGTAACCATACCGCTTCTTCCGTATGAACCGTCATCTGTTGTTACATAGAGATTACATACTGTCTTGAAACGCTCTTCAAGGATTACAAGATCCTTATTCTTTGCACCGATAATAACATCTGCTGTTACTCCATGCTCTTTAAGCCATTTAGCCTGAGGGTAAACAGGAGCTGTTCCAACGCCACCAGCTATGAACACGATCTTCTTGTTCTTAAGCTCTTCAGGATCTTCCTTAGTAAGATCTGAAGGATTTCCAAGCGGTCCAACAACGTCTGCAAAGCTGTCACCTGCCTGCATCTTAGCAATCTGATTAGTTTCAGCGCCGATAGACTGAACTACTATTTCAACTGTTCCCTTTTCTCTGTCATAATCGCAGATTGTAAGAGGAATACGCTCCCCATCTTCATCTACGCGTACGATCAGGAACTGTCCAGGAAGACATCCTGCAGCTACACGTGGAGCTTCGACAACCATCTGATAAATATGGGCTGCCAGCTCATTTCTTTCCAAAATCTTGAACATAGTCCTGTTTCTCCTTACTTAAAAAATTTCAACTTTCAGTATCATAAAACAAATTGCAAAACATTGCAACACTTAAACGTGGTAAAGTATCAAAGCTATTTTTATGAAAGCTGTTTGAGGAAGTAACTTCCTGTAGCGTCTGTGCCTAGACGATATACAGATCCATCGTGCTCATTTACCGCGTATAAAAGTCCTGTGGGTGTAACACTTCCATCAGTTGCCATATAGTATTCTGTAAATACATAGTAATCGCCGCTTGATATAACCTCAGTAGATGTTACTGAATATGTATTATATCCATCCTTACCTGCTACAGCCCCGCTTCCGTCAAGAAGGTATCCCTTCTCAACAAGCTGTGCTATAAGTAGCGAAGCAGCCTGATCCTGTGTGACACTAACTGTATAGTGAAGTGAATAAGTACGCTCTACTATCTCACTTGCAGCGCCTGTCTCATTATCAATCGCAACGAATTTAAATACAGAATCACCATAAGGCATACTTACAGGGCCTGTATATAAAGTGGATGTTGCAGTTGGATCGGTGCCATCTGTTGTGTAATACACATTAGTTCCTTCAGCTGTCACAACAGCAATCTGGGTATCAACGTTATAATTGCCGCTATCCTCTATGATAGTTGGAGCATCAGGTACCGGCATGGCAATCTCGTATGTAACGCTTGCAACCTCTGATTTGACTCCGTCATTATCAACAAGAATAGCCTGTAATGTATAAATACCGTTTTTATCAAAAACTATAGGATCTACTCCATTGAAGATAGAATCAGCCAGAGTAGGAGTTACTCCATTTATAGTGTAATAAATGGAGCCTTCTCCCGCCTCAATATAAACTTCAATTACTTCATCATAAGTTCCCGATGCTACAGAAAATTCAGGAGCTGCAGGTCCATCTGTCTGTGAACCTGACTCATCTAAAGATTCTGCCTCATCAGCACTGTCTGTTATAGAAGTTGCACTTGTAACGGATGGGGTCTCATTCTTATTACCTGATGATGTATCAGCATTGATCAGATAATAAACTATGCTTCCAAGAAGAGTTATAAGAATGATACACATAATGCATATCGTCACTTTATAACTGCCGAATATATGACCTTCTTCGTGAGAATCAAAATCATCATCATCTTCTTCATCATAGTAGTCTTCGTCTTCTGACAGCTCTCCTGTATCACTAAGATTATTGGCAAGATCAGATAATGACTCATCAATCCTGTTTTCAACAAGCGGATCAAAATCAGGTACTATCTTAATTTCTTCACCGCAGGAAGGACAATACATTGCTTCGTCCGGTATATAATCTCCGCATTTTGGACACTTCATATTAAACCTCATGTCTTAACTGTATTTGGTAAAAAAGATCAAAATACATATATATTTTTTTCATCTTTTCCCATACTAATAAAATATAATTATTAGAACAGTCCTGTAATTTTGCCGTTTTCATCGACATCTATATCAAATGCTGCCGGTCTCTTTGGAAGACCAGGCATAGTCATAATAGAGCCTGTCATAGCTACAACAAAGCCAGCTCCTGCTGATACATATGCTTCTCTAACGGTAATCTTGAAATCCTTAGGTCTTCCAAGGGCCTTCTGATCATCAGAAAGTGAATACTGAGTCTTGGCCATACATACAGGAAGATTACCAAATCCAAGCTCTGTTATCTTCTGAAGCTGTCTTGCAGCTGCCTGTGTATATATTACACCGTCTGCTCCGTAGATTTTAGTAGAAACTGCTTCTATCTTATCTGTAAGTGACATATCAAGCGGATAGATAGGTGCATAGTTGCTCTTTTTGTTGTTAAGAGTATTCATTACCATGCGGGCAAGCTCTTCGCCACCTTCTCCGCCTTTAGCCCATACTTCTGAAAGAGCAAAGTCGCAGTCACGATCGTTACAGAACTGTCTTACATAAGAAATTTCAGCTTCTGTATCAGATGTAAATGAGTTAAGGGTTACAACAACCGGAACTCCATACTGCTGAAGGTTCTCGATGTGCTTCTCAAGGTTCACGATACCTTTTTTGAGTGCATCAAGATTCTCAACAGAAAGCTGATCCTTAGGTACTCCGCCATTATATTTCAAAGCTCTTATTGTTGCAACAAGAACGACTGCATCAGGTTTAAGACCTGCCTGACGGCACTTGATGTCAAGGAACTTCTCAGCTCCAAGGTCAGCACCAAAGCCTGCTTCTGTAATAGCAACATCAGCAAGTCTGAGTGCTGCATTAGTAGCACGAACAGAGTTACATCCGTGTGCTATATTAGCAAATGGTCCGCCATGAATGATAACTGGTGTATGCTCAAGTGTCTGTACAAGGTTAGGTTTAATGGCATCCTTTAAAAGTGCTGCCATAGAACCAACTGCATTAAGATCCTTGGCTGTAACAGGCTTTCCATCATATGTATAAGCTACTATGATACGTCCAAGTCTTTCCTTGAGATCACTTATATCATTGGCAAGACAGAACGCAGCCATTACCTCAGTAGCAACTGTAATAGCAAAATGATCTTCTCTTACAAAGCCATCAGCCTTGGCACCAAGACCTACAACAACATTTCGAAGACTTCTGTCGTTAAGATCCATACATCTCTTCCATACTACCTGTCTTGTATCAATACCAAGTTCATTGCCCTGCTGGATGTGATTATCAAGAAGTGCTGCAAGAAGGTTGTTAGCAGATGTTATTGCATGGAAATCCCCTGTAAAGTGAAGATTGATATCTTCCATAGGAACACACTGTGCATATCCGCCGCCTGCTGCTCCTCCTTTAATTCCAAAGCAAGGTCCAAGTGATGGCTCACGGAGAGCTGCAACAGTCTTAACTCCGATCCTGTTAAGAGCATCAGCAAGTCCTATACTTGTAGTAGTCTTGCCTTCTCCTGCAGGTGTAGGGTTAATAGCAGTAACAAGAACCAGTTTGCCGGCTGGCTTGTCCTTTAATCCCTGAAGGAATTCCTCTGTGATCTTGGCCTTGTATTTACCATAAGGCTCGATATCATCTTCTGTCATTCCTACCTTTGCTGCTATTTCCTTAATTGGTAACTTAACCGCTTCCTGTGCTATCTCAATGTCTGTTTTCATAAAGCTCCTCCTTATTAATTGCAATTGACCACATCAACTTTAGACCTGGCTTTCTATAAATATATGTCATATCCTTCAGGTAATCAATCCAATATTTAAAACTTATGAATCATATTTTACCTTTGACTATTTAATAAAGCCTCGAACTCATCCTTGGTCATTAAAACCTTCCTTGGCTTTGTGCCCTCTTCTTCTCCAACTACTCCTGCTTCACAAAGCTGGTCCATAATGCGGGCAGCTCTGTTAAAACCAATCTTGAATACTCTTTGAAGATTACCTATTGATGCCTTTTCTTTGTCTATAATGAATCTTCCTGCATCAGCAAAATACTCATCTCTATCAGGACCAGAACCCTGTCCGTTGCCATCTGATGAAGAAGCTCCTGACTGTCCTTCCATTTTCTGAACAGCTTCCTGGATCTCTGTGTCATAAGTATCATCTGCTGAGTCTTTTTTAAGGAAGTCTGTTACTCGGCTTATCTCACCATCTGAGACGAAAGCGCCCTGAAGTCTTACAGGCTTACTTACGCTCTGAGGATAAAAGAGCATATCACCTTTTCCAAGAAGCTTTTCAGCACCAACCATGTCCAGGATGGTACGGCTGTCTGTACCACTTGAAACAGCAAATGCTATTCGGCTCGGCATATTGGCCTTGATAAGACCTGTTATAACATCTACAGAAGGACGCTGGGTTGCGATAACAAGGTGAATACCGCAGGCTCTTGCAAGCTGGGCAAGACGACATATTGCTTCTTCTACTTCATTAGCAGATACCATCATAAGGTCTGCAAGCTCATCTACTATGATAATGATCTTAGGAAGCTTTTTAAGGCTGTCATCTTCTGCCATATGAGCTTCTACATATTCGTTATAACCTTTAAGATCTCTAACTTCTGCATCGGCAAAATATTTATATCTTCTTGTCATCTCCGCAACAGCCCAGTTAAGTGCTGCAGCAGCCTTCTTGGGATCTGTGACAACAGGGATAAGAAGATGAGGTATGCCATTATATACAGAAAGCTCTACAACCTTAGGGTCTATCATTATCATTCTGACATCTTCAGGCTTAGCCTTATATATGATAGATAAGACCATGGTATTAATACATACTGACTTACCTGAACCTGTCGCACCTGCAATAAGTACATGAGGCATCTTGGCTATATCTGTTACGATTGTCTTGCCGCCTATATCTTTGCCGACAGCAAATGACAGATCAGCCTTGGACTCTTTGAATTCTCTTGATTCCAGGAGTTCTCTAAGTGACACTGTAACATTCTCTTTATTAGGAACCTCAATACCTACAGCGGCTTTACCGGGAATAGGTGCTTCTATTCTGATATCAGTAGCTGCAAGATTGAGTTTTATATCATCCTGAAGATTTACAATCTTAGAAACCTTGACACCTACTTCAGGCTGAAGTTCATATCTTGTAACTGTAGGACCCTGGCTTATGTCAGTTATAGTAACATTTACTCCGAAGGTCTTAAGAGTCTTTTCAAGTTTAGCAGCAGTCTGCTTCAAAACCTTGGCAGAATCAGCATTTTTATTGCCCATACTGGGATTCAAGAGATTTGTAGGCGGGAATTTATACTTTTTAGGCGGCTTTGCTGCATTTTGTGTTGCAGCCTTGGCAGTCATGCTTCCCTGACTTGTATCTGCAGAAGTGCCTTCAAAAGCCGGCCTTTTTGCAGCGCTTTCTCTGCCAACCTGGTCCTTAGGAGACGTGCCATTTGAATAGCTTATCTCTCCTGGCATATATGAAGGTTCTTTGGCCATTGAATCTATTTTCTGAGTATTTCTTGATGCTGAAACATGATCCTGACCATAGATAACATATCCTTCTTCAGATATTCCATTACCATAATCCTTGCCATCTGAATGGATCAGGATATCATCATTTGAAGCCTCATCTTCAGCTTCTTCTGACAGACGGGCTGTTAGCTTACCGGTAAATCTGTGCTGACCGTCAGATTCTACCATGGTCTCCATCTGAGCACTCTTAAGATCAGTACCTGCATATATTTCAGCACTTTGTCTAGGCGCCTTTTCATATGAGCCCTGCGCCTGTTCAAATGAACTCTGAGCCTTCTCAAATGAGCCCTGCGCCTGTTCAGATGAATCCTGCATCCTCTCTTCTGCATTATGTGATGCCTCTTCCTGCATCTTCTCCATTCCCATCGCATTAAAGGTTATCTCATGAATATCATCATGAACCTCTGAATTATCAGGAACATAGAAAGAGGTGTGGATCCTTGGCTCAAAATCAGATGTTTCAGGATAATCCTGAATCTCTTCATCAGTATCTTGTGTTTCATCAAAGTACTCCTGAACATCAGAAGTATTGTCTTTATCTTCAAAATCGCCACTTGCTCTTAGATCAGTATTGGTATCAACACCTGATACATAGTGATCCATTCTAAGGATCTTCTCATCCTCCTGTTGCTGGATTAGGAGCTCTTTTTCTCTTCTTGCCTCTTCTCTTCTTTCTTCGATACGCATTCTGCGCTCGCGAACCTGCTCCTGGTAAAGGGCTGCATCTTCAGCTGCCTTCTCCTTAAGGATATGTGTACCCTTTCTTACTCCCTTAATAAGAGACTTCTCTGTAAGGACTACAACACAGATAGCTGCTGCAACAAAGAGAATGAGAACAGTACCTATGAGAGAGAAAGTCTTGATAAGAAGAAAAGCTAAAGAGCCAAACAAAACTCCACCACCGTTACGTCCTGTAGCAGCATTTTCATATATTCCGGATACGCTGAAAGCAGCTACATAGGGACGGCCTACTGCAATGTCGAATACTACGCCAAGAATAATAGCAAGGCCAATACAAGCTAGAATCTTGCGCACAGCAGGAGCACTTCCGTGGTTGGATATGTAAAATACAACCATCCCGCCCACAAGCAAAGGCATAATATAAGCAAGTAACCCGAAAAGGCCGAACATGATCTTACTTAAAAAGCCGCCAAAAGCTCCAAGCAAACCGAAGTTACACAGGAAAAGAGCAATTGCCACAGCTATAAGGACAATTGCAGTTATCTCACTTTTAAGAGCATATCCAAGATCATCTTGTTCTTCGTACATCCTGGCATCTATATAATTTTCTTTGGATACATTTCTAGATACAGATCTCTTACTACCGGTACCGGCGCTTTTCTTACTGGAAGACTTCCTTGAAGATGAAGTTCTTGACGCCCTACTTTCTTCAGAAGATCTGGTCTTTCTAACACTGGAATTTGAACCTGACATATTCTCCCCGACCCTTGATAAAAGACTTTTTGTTTTCTTTTAAGTATACCATTTTAGAATGGTTTATGCTATACTTTATGCGGTGCCGTATTTGACACAGTATAATTGGTTGTAACATATAGAAAGCAGGAGTAACACTAATGGAATTTAAACAGGTTATGGACTCAGGGTCCTTCAAACAAGTAGGTAACGATACTTCCTCATTCAAGATCAAAGATGTTGCTGAGAAATGCAGACTCCTTCAGACTGATAACGGTCTTAAGGTAGACTTCAACTATACAGGCCCTAATGCCAGCAGCTATCTTCAGTATGTAGAGAAACACAGAGAAGAGCTCACTGAATATCTTCTTAATCCTGATGTAGCTGATTATTATGAGTGGCTTGAACTGAGCCATCAGACACCTATTACATTAAAGAAACACGAGAAAGAATCTCTCATTCTTTATGTAACCTTTGATCCTGATACCAAGATAATGGAAGCAGGTATTTCAGATGATAACATTACAATGAAGCTTGGTGCTCCACTTATTCACCTCGAGATCGAAACAATGACAAGAGACGAATTCAAGCTCAGCATCTTTAACATGCTTCTTCTTGCAGATGAGATCGCTGTAGGAATGGGCAATGAGAATCTTCGCAAGATGGCCAATATCGAAATGGTAAAGACATATCTTGCTGAGATCTATGATAAGTATACAGAGCTTCCTAATCAGTAATTATTTTTAGATAATGCAAAATACAGCCGGCTGGCGGGATATCCGCTGACCGGCTGTTTTTATTTCATTCTGAATTATATGACTTTATTTGTATCCGATGATTTTAATATCTGAAAGTTTACTTTTTCCCTACAAAAAGAGTACCGACAATTTTTTTATCAAGGATATCATATATCTGTTCAGGCCTTTGACCATTAATTATAAGAACATCGATTCCCCTGCTTGTAGCAAGCTCTGCTGCATCCATCTTGGTGATCATTCCGCCTGTTCCTCTGTTGGAGCCGGATTCTCCTGCTCTGTTACGAAGCTCTTCATCTATATTCTCTACCCTGCTGATAAGCTTTGCATCAGGATTGTTCTTAGGATTGGAGTCATAAAGACCGTCTATATCTGAAAGTATTATAAGCTTTGCTGCCTCACAGAATACTGCAACAACAGCAGATAACATATCATTATCGGAAAAGAGCTTTTGATCAGACTCAATCTCAGCATGGCTTATGGAGTCATTCTCATTGATAATAGGAATAATATGGTTTTCAAGAAGTGCATTTAAGGTATTGGTAAGATTCTCTCTTCTTTCAGGATTCTGTACATCTTCATTACTAAGAAGTATCTGTCCTACAAGCCTTCCATACTCTCCAAAAAGTTTGTCATAAAGATGCATAAGTTCAAGCTGACCAACAGCAGCTGCTGCCTGCTTAAGTCCCAGATCCTTAGGCTTTTGTTGAAGACGCATCTTGCCTGCACCTACAGCTATAGCTCCTGAACTTACAAGGACAAGATCATAACCCATATTCTCAACTGCAGAAAGAGCCCTGCACAAATGATCAAGCTGTCTTATATTGATATCTCCATTGTCATTTGTAATTGTAGAAGTTCCTACTTTTACTACTATTCTCTTCTTTGAAAGTGCCATCTTTAAAAGCTTCTCCTTACTATTTGATTAGGCAGGTTAAAACGCAAGATGTGATTGTATGTGTTAAAACCACAACATGTAATTCCATGTACCAATTTCTTAACTATTATAATTAGTTTAGTCCTTGCCTGCAATCAAGTTCTGCATAAAAATACAGAATATGCACATATTATTCTGTACATATCCTGTATTATAAGTCATTTTGTACTTATTATATGATCAAAACCAATCACCCTTTAAGGATAAAGTTTCAATCAAAGATATGAGGCAACAGGAATTAAGTTTTCCCATTGACCATCTTAAGCGGCAGATGACTATGATCATTACTGCTTCAGATTCTTAAGTTCACTGAGCATTGTATCTGATGTTGTGATAACTCTGCTATTAGCCTGGAATGCTCTCTGAGCTGTAATCATTCTTGTAAACTCATCAGACAGATCAACATTACTTGCTTCAAGAACACCTGTACTAATATAGCCTCCATCTACATCAACAGGTGCGATATTAGGATCACCTGATGCATTTGATGCTGAATACAGGTTGTTACCTTCATTTACAAGACCTGTAGCATTAAGGAATGTTGCTGTAGCCATCTGAGCAAGAAGCCTTGTATCACCATTTGTATACTTGGCATATATTTTGCCATCCTTCTGGACTGAAATTCCGGACATGATGCCATTTTCCTGTCCTTCACCATTACCATCGCCATCGCCTCTTGATGTTGCAAGAGTTGTAACACCATTTGAATTGTAATTGGTAGTACCGCTTACATCTATGGTAATAGCCACGCCTGCAACTGTCACTACTGCTGTACCTGCGCTTGTAAGTGTACCATCTGATGGGCTATAAGTAAGTTCAATCTCCTGCTCTTCAAAATCAACCGCATCACCATTCGAATCCGTAACTCCTGTAAGAGTCAGAAGATAGGTACTTTCATCATCATCTCCTGCATCTGTAAGTGAGAAGTTAAGATTGTAAGACTCGTATCCATCATCTCCAGGAATAAGTGCAGCAGCTGAAACGCCACGTCCCACGTCTGTATAAATAGCTGAATCCATCTTGTCTACATTACCTTTTACAGTAATATAAGTAGTCGGCTCTCCGGCTGATTCTTCAATATCAGGACCCATGAGCATTATCTTGCCTATAGCTCCATCTGTATCTACTGTCGCTCCATCAGCAGATTCCCAGCCAAGTACATAGTAACCAAGAGAAGCTGTTACCAGATATCCTTCATCATCTGCCGCATCTCCTATCTCATTGATCTCACCATCAACATAGAAGTTACCATCTCTTGTATAGTACTGATTAGTACCATCAGTTACTACAAAGAAGGAATCTCCTGTGATCATCATATTAAAAGGAGCAGACGTAGTAAGCGCCGATCCCTGTGTTGTAATATTAGTATCAATAGCAGCAACCATGCCGCCAAGACCTACCTGGATTGGATTTATTGAACCTCTGGTATCTGAAGGGCCAGAAGCATTGGATTTACTCTGATAGAGAATATCAGAAAAATTAGTTGCCTGTGATTTGTAAGCATTGGTATTAACATTGGCTATGTTATTACCAATTACATCCATCTCTGTCTGATGGATATTAAGTCCTGAGACCGCTGAGTATAAAGACCTAAGCATAAAACCTCTTTTCCTGGTATCACACATTCCGTTATGTACGGAATAATTCTTCCCTGAATATACTGCGAATAGCCATTTGGATATCAGTGCGGTCATCCTTGAATGCACCTATATACTTCAGTCTATATATCGGCATGCCCCATCAAATAATTAACCAGACTTTTGGATAGAGAAAATTATATGATCCCTTGGGATATGTATATTCGTGGAAGTTGATATGAGATTTTCTTGTCTTAAAAATCTAATATCAACTTCCACGAATATACCAAATCTCCAAGGGATCATTATAAATTTCCTTATGCAAAATCCAGTAATTGTATTTGTATACAGCACTCAATCATGCATCAAAAGCGATTCCTCATTAAGCAAAAGCTTAGATTGTGTCCATTCTTCTGATGTAGCCCGGTTCGTTTTCGGGGCATACGAGATTCTGTCTGGCTGTGATCTTGGCCCACTTATCAACTACCATATTTTCAATGCGAACGCCCTCTTCGATCACAGAATGTCCCATGATGATGCAGTTACGTACAATTGCGCCCTTCCTTATCTCAACACCACGTCCAATGATCGAGTTTTCTACATTACCCTCGATGATACATCCATTAGCGACCATGGTCTTTTTAACAGATGAAGATGCTCTATACTGAACAGGACAAGAGTCTGTTGTATGAGTATAGATAGGCCAGTTATCTGAGAAGAGGCTCTCTGTCTTATCAAGATTAAGTAGTTCCATGTTAGCTTCATAATAAGCTCTGAAATCTGTGATTGCTGCAAAGTATCCCTTATGCTGAACGCCTCTTATATCAAGATTTTCAGACTCGGCATCGATTATATTTGTAAGTCTGGCTATTGCAGAAAGCTTTCTGGCTTTTTTGAGAAGCTCTATAAACAGATCCTTGTGCATAACATATGTATCCATGAAGATATTCTTATCTGCAGCAGTACATGTATTTATGCGCATAGATTTAAAGCCCTTTTGTCTGTTAAGGTCAAGAGTATAACAGTTACGATATGATGTATCTGCATTATTGACCTTGTGATACAAAAGAGTTATATCTGCATTTGAATTGATATGCTCTGTAAGAAGCTTATCATAATCCTGTTTGAATACCATGTAACCGGGAGTAATGATAACATACTTCTGGTGGCATCTCTCTATTGAAGGAAGATTTTCAATATAAGCCTTAACATCAGTATTATATATATCGCTCAGTGCACTCTCGTGACTGAACATCATCTGAAGAAGACCTCTCTTTGAGTTGATGTTGTAGCTACGTCCATTACCAACATGCTCTGCAAGTGATCTTGGATTTTCATTATTAACAAAAAGCTGTATACGCTCAATTCCACTATTTGAAAGGCTTGATACCGGAAAGTCTACAATACGATATCTTCCGAGAAAAGAGAATGCGCTTATAGGTCTGAAATCCTGCAAACCTTCTACTCTCATATAGGTTCCGGCAGGAGCAATTATTCCCAATGCATTAGCCATAGTATTTTCCTCCTTCCTCAATATCATGAGCTACAAGCAAGATGTTATCGCTCTTAGCACTGCCTACTACAGCGCCGTCTCCTATAGTAACTCCATCAGCAACAAGGGCTCTTGTAACCTTTGCTCCTTCTCCAACTACAGCACCTGTCATAAGGACACTATCCTTAACCTTGGCACCTGCTCCTACAATGCTGCTTGTAAAGAGAACCGAATGTTCAACCTTGCCATGAACCTGAACACCCTGAGTGATATAAGCACATCTTACCTCAGCATCTTCTCCGATATACTGAGGAAGCTCTGTAGCATCTTCTGTATAGATCTTCCAGGAACTGTCTCCAAGATCAAGCTCACTTCCCTCTTCGATAAGATCCATGTTAGCTTCCCAAAGAGAATCAATTGTTCCTACATCCTTCCAATACCCTTTGAACTTGTAAGCATACAAAGACTTACCATCATTAAGCATTGTAGGAATGATATCTTTACCAAAATCGTGATTGGAAGTCTTACTGTTCATATCAGCAACAAGCATTCTGCGAAGCTGCTTCCAGGTAAAGATATAAATACCCATGGAAGCAAGATTACTCTTAGGATGAGCAGGCTTTTCTTCAAATTCTACGATGCGGCCGTCATTAGCTGTATTCATGATACCGAATCTGCTTGCTTCCTTCTTGGGAACCTCAATAACTGCGATCGTAGCATCTGCCTTGTTAGCAATATGAGCATCAAGCATCTTGTCATAATTCATCTTATAAATGTGATCACCTGAAAGGATAAGAAGGTATTCAGGTTCATAAGAATCTATAAAATCAATATTCTGTGAGATAGCATCAGCTGTACCTCTATAAACATTAAGGCCACTATCAGCTTTCTCACGGGGAGGCAGGATAAATACACCGCTATCTTTACTATCCAGTCCCCATATTCTTCCTGCACCAGCGTAGCTGTTAAGAAGAATTGATTCATATTGAGTAAGAACACCAACAATATCAATACCACTGTTAGCACAGTTACTAAGTGGAAAATCAATGATTTTGTACTTTCCGCCAAAAGCTACTGCCGGTTTTGCAACCTTGTTGGTAAGATCTTTGAGACGACTTCCTCTTCCTCCAGCAAGTACCATTGCCAGCATATTATTCTTTGCCATAAGTACCTCCCTTTTGATTATTATTTTAGATTTTAGTGATGAGAATTTTTTCCATCTGACAAAAAAGCTTTCATAGGATTAACAGTTCTGGCCATCTGAATAATGGCATCCTTCTGGCTTATCATATACTGTTCCAAAGCTTTAATTTCTTCCTGTGTGAAACCAGTGTTTTTTAGTATCTTCCCCTCAGGAAGCACCCCTTCAGCGGAGCGTTCCTTATCTTCAAAGGTTACGTAGACAACCTTTTGGCCGCTTTTATTCTTGACAGCCCCGGATACAGACATCTTAATTTCATCAGGCATATATTTACTCCCAAATAAAACGCGATGGAAAATTGCGATAATCTATATTCATTTTAAGCCATTCTAAGAGGTGCTTCAAGTAAAAAGCTTGTAATATCGCAACTTTTTAATTATTTCCGGCATGCTTTTTGCCAGATAAAATAAGAAAGCAGAAACCGCCATATGGTAGTTTCTGCTTTCTTATCATTATTCTAAAAAATCGTATTTATGCTTTTACTGCAAGTTCTGCGATCCTGCGTGCATCCTCTATAGTCTTAACCGCGCAAAGGAATCCGGAATTATGGCAGAAAGTTATTCCATCAACACCTGTAACTTTCTGGAGATAATCTGCCGATTTTCCTCTCCAGTCTGCAGGGAAAGGCTTCTTCTCTTCCTCAGTTCCATCAACACGTACAGTCTGTACATTGTAGCCGCCTCTTTCAGATGCATAGATAACATATAAGATATCTGTTCCTTTAACGGCTTCATCCCAGGGAATAGTCTTTGAAAGCTCAAGAACAGGGCCTGAGCAGGCATCCACTTCCTCTTTTACCAGATAATACGCTTTACGATTGGCATTGATCTGTCTGAATTTATTGACAAGGATCTCCTTGGCAACAGCTACTGCTCTCCAGAAAGCCTCATCTCTGTCCTGGTTCTCGATCCAGTCAGGATTAAAGTCGCTTATGATATCACAGATCATCCAGAATGATCCTGTATTATCTGACTTATCGATTGGCTGAATAAAAGTCTCGTCGAATATTACAGCATCTTCTTTGGACATTACAAGTGTTCCAAACTCTTCAAAAAGAAGTCCGAATGCCGCATAAGGGATTCCGTTATCTCTTACTCTTCTATCCTTTTGATGATGATCAAATCTTCCAAGTCCTATATCATATACAAGTCCGTCAAAGTCTTCCGGTACCTGCATAAGTCTTTTAACCTTTATTTCAGGATTAAGTATCTGTATAAAAGCTGTTGAGAAAACGTCATCCGAGTGGAATACGCCTCCATGTGTAATAGCTTCTTTGACTTCATAAATATAATTATTATCCATATTAAACCTTACTACCTTTCATGTTTATGACAA
>NZ_JAILQF010000011.1 GCF_024699075.1 Butyrivibrio sp. | reverse complement strand
ACAGGATGGTGGCAGCAGTACTTTGCAACCAGTACTTTACAAGTCCTGCCGCTATGATGGCTGACAAATTGAACGTTATGCTCTGGGACAGAGATTATCTTGATATGTTACATGCTAACTGCAGTAGTAAGTAAGAATTGTAAGGTGGCGCAGGCTAACAAATGATAAAAATAGATAAAAACCAGTAAGATAAGCTTTTTATCTAACTTAGTCATGGAAATGAAATTTAAAAAAGTTATTGAAGCTGTATTGAAGTTCTTGTTGAAGTGCTATTGAAGTTTTTATTGAAGTTGTATTGAAGTTATTATTGAAGTATAATTGAAGTAGTTATTGAAGTACTTCAACAGGAGGATGTAAGCATGTTTTTAGAGCAAATCCTTAATGGTAATGCTTTTGAAAGCAAAGAAATTGAATGTAAGCAGTTTCTTAACAGAGATGATATTGAAGGATGGATAAAAACAATAGCTGGTTTTGCGAATGCTGATGGTGGGACCATGTATATTGGTGTTGATGATAAGACCAATAAGCTCATTGGTTTTGAGCGCAAGCAGGCAGATAGCGAAAGGAACTATTTCAACAATCAGGTAAATGAACATCTGTCACCAAGACCACCATATAAAATTGATTTTATAAGCTATAAGATTAGAGAAAAAGAGCTTTTTATAATAGCAGTTAAAGTAGAGAAATCACCTGTAAGACCTGTAATCGTAAAGTTTAGAAATGTTCCTTCAATATACATGAGAAGAGAAGGTTTCACTAATGGAGCTACTTATGAAGAGATAATTGAAATGAGCATCAGTAGCCAGAACAAATCATTCGATACCCTCATGTCAGATCAGAGATATATAAGGGATAATTTTTCTAAGCTCTTCAGGTTTCATGACGAACATTCAAAAGGGAAAAAACTTACAGATAAGGCACTTACCTCGTTAGGCTTTTTTGATGAAAATGGGATTTTGGCAAATGGTGCGGTTATGTTTTCTGATGATTATAAGGATAATAAGACAGAAGTACAGTGCTCTGCTTTTTCCGGATTCAATAAAGGGAGTGAGAGGATCGTCACTGTAAATAAGTTTACAGGATGTCTTACCGATACCATTGAATATATGCAGGATTTTATAACCCAGAGGATGAATCATACAATGGTAAAAAAGGCTTCTTCAAGAATAAACATTGATGCATATCCTGCAAGAGCGTTGTTTGAAGGCCTTATAAATGCAGTTGCACATAGAGACTATTTTCTTGATGGTACGCAGATACAGGTTGATATGTTCAGGGATAGACTGGAGATATCTTCACCTGGAAGCTTTTTTCAAAGTACAAAGATAGAAAAGACATATGATCTTTCTTCTATAATGTCAAAAAGGAGAAATGAGCTGATATGTGGAATACTTGTTTCTTGTAATGTAATGGAAGCTGCTGGAACAGGTTTTGATAAAATCGTAGAAGATTATTCAAAGGCAGATGAAAAGCACAGACCATACATCTACTCAACTTCTGATCACTTCACACTAGTACTTCCAGATCTTACATATGATGGAGGTGTTGAAGCTGAACCGACTGAAAACCTTGTATATGTTCCTGTACCAAACGGAAGCAAATATGATGAGAAGATCCTTTCCTTTTGTTATAACAATGCAAAGGCAACTGCAGAAATAACTGAGTATTTAGGAGTGAGTGATTCTTCATATTTCAGAAGTAAGATCCTTGGCAATCTTGTAAAAAATGATTATCTTGCTATTAGCGGAGAGGGAAGGACTAAATACTATAAAACGAACCACAAAAATGTTGGGCTCGGATAAAAAGCGCGTCGGGGAGCAATTGTGTTTTGGTCCGGGTTTTCTACAGGATGCGGTTATGATAAAATTATAAGCTAAAGTTTTAGTAATTAAGTAAGGGACTATTTTCATTTGATGAAGTTAAGCTCACTAATTTGCTTGCAAATTTATATTCAGACTTAGGGAATCACGAAAAAGCTATAGATATCTTGGAACAGCTATTAAAGAATATTGACGATAGATTCGAACTGATAATCCCATCTGTATCGAATAAATCATTAATTTTATTTAGCTTAGCAAGAGAATTATTGATAGTTGAAGATAACAAAAGAGCTCAAGAATATGCTGAAGAAGGAAGAAAACTTGCAATTAAGTATTCGGCCTATGTTAATCTGCCAGGATACTTAATGATCCTGGCAGAATGTGAACATAGAAATGGAAATGATGACCAGTGTAAAGAATTGCTAAAGGAAACTTATTATCTGTGCAAAATCATTGGTGATGATGCAAATTTAAGCTTGGATGGAAAGGAACTTTTGACACCTACCTCATTATATAATTAAAAGCCTTCCTTGGTATGATAGGAAGGCTTTTTAACATGAAAAATCAAATTTGATAAAAATGATAAAGAATGATAAAATTATATAAAATGATAAAGAATGATAAAAACAATAAATAATGATAAAACAGGCTCACATAAAGAAAGGATTGAAAATGAGCGTAAATCCCTATTCACTGACTTTTGGAAAAGAGCCAAAGCAGGCTATATCCAGAGCTGCACAGATGATTGATATATTGGAAAACTTTGGTGAAGATATGCCTTCGCAGCAGATATATATGATAAGCGGCGTAAGAGGATGTGGTAAGACTGTCTTTATGACGGAAGTAGCCAAAAATCTTAAAGAACAAGAAAATTTCATTATAGTAGAGCTTAATTCATCCGGAGCTCTTTTATCTGATTTTGCTGCTGCGTTGGCAAGCGAAGATTATCTGGCAAGAATATTCCAACAGGCTAGCATTAATTTATCCTTTTTGGGTATTGGTTTAGAGGTAAAGGGGAGTGTCCCTATTACAAATGTTCAAGTCGCAATTTCCAAAATGCTTGAAAGTATAAAAAAACACAAAAAGAAAGTAATGGTATGCATAGATGAAGTGACAGCTACAGAGCAGATGAAGATATTTGCCTGCGCTTTTCAGATCTTTATCAGACAAGATCTACCATTGTATCTTCTTATGACGGGGCTGTATGAGAATATAAATAGTCTTCAAAATGAGAAGAATCTGACATTTTTATACAGAGCACCTAAAATTGAGCTTAAACCCTTGAATATAAGGACTATAGCACTGAATTATAAGAAGACTTTTAAAATAAATGAAGATGTGGCGACCAAGATGGCTAAGCTTACTAAAGGATATTCTTTTGCATTTCAGGTGCTTGGATATTTTACATGGAGTCACAATGGAGACTATGAGCTTGCATTAGATGAATATAGGCAATATCTAGAAGATTACGTCTATGAAAAGATATGGTATGAATTATCAGGCAAGGATAAGCAGTTTCTATATGGTGTAGCTAGTTCAAGAAACGGAAAAACTAGTGAAATAAAAGAAATTCTTGGTATAGCTAACAATGAATATACGCCTTATCGTGACAGACTTATAAAGAGGGGAATACTTAACGGTAATGAACATGGAACGCTTACATTTTCACTGCCTCTTTTCGAAGATTATGTGAGAAGTAATTATATTGATGAATAGATAAAAGCGTTGGAGAGTCTGATGTAATTAACAGACTCTCCTTGTTGCAATAACATATATATTTTAATATGATTCAATATGAATGAGCTAGAACACTAGCATTACAGCATAATACACTCAGTTACTTCAGTGCCATAAAATCGCTATAGTCATATGATCTGGGGTTAACTTTACTTTCTGAAATATAGTAAGGATTTTGTTCTGCCCATGCAGCTATAACCATGGTCTGAGAATCAAAATCACTGGCAGTATGAGAAGTAAAGTATTCACTTGTTCTGTCATTTACAAGATATCCGCCAAGCATCTGATAAGTTCCGGATTCCAAAGGCTTTCCGGCATCTTGTATGGTCCAGGATACAGTCCCTTCACCATATCCATTGACATAGGGGTAAGAATATGTAGAGATTCCTTCCCTTCCGCCAGAAGTCCCAAAATAAGATGTCATATTATTTTTTATACCGGTAAATGCATATTTAATATACACTCCTGATGTTTCTGAAACACTTTTGTACTCACCGAACCATTCTTGTGTATAGCTTTCATTACCCTGCCCATTGGGATAATCGTCTGTCCATATTCCGTAGAAGGATCTTGTAAAAGTATAGGATGAATCCTTATAGCTCTTGAAGATAGAGCCATTGCCGTGTCTGTTAAAGTTAACAAACTCGCCATAATATATTGTATATACTCCGTATTTGTAATTATCTGCAACCAGATTATCCTGTCTATAGATTCCAACACCGGTACCTGTTCCTCCGTTTGGATCATCAGGTACATATATAGCTATGCCATCAGAATCGGAAGCCATAGCGGCGGTAATGGCACCTGAATGATATAGCGTTGTTGCATAGGACATATCACCTACGATAAGAGTATTATAAAGATAATCCATATCGATAGTGGAGATTTCCGTAGCATAAGCCTTA
>NZ_JAILQF010000008.1 GCF_024699075.1 Butyrivibrio sp. | reverse complement strand
GGACCTCACGGACTTCGCCGTCAGGAAGGCGCCGGAGACCACCTTGGACTTAACGCTTCTCTTCCTGCTACATGCTTCCCAACAGCAGCAACAGTTGCTAACAGCTGGGATCCTGCTATAGGAGAAGAGATAGGATCAGCACTTGGAGAAGAGGCAGTTGCACAGGACGTTGATGTGCTTCTTGGACCTGGTCTTAATATGAAGCGTTCTCCACTTTGCGGAAGAAACTTTGAGTACTTTAGTGAAGATCCTATACTTGCGGGTAAGATGGCTGCTTCATATGTAAGGGGAATTCAGAAAAAACACATTTATTCATGCCCCAAGCACTTTGCAGTTAACTCTCGTGAGTATCGCAGAATGGCTATGAATGCCGTTGTTGATGAGAGAACTCTTAGAGAAATATACCTTACAGCATTTGAGATAGCTGTTAAAGAAGGCGGCGCCAAAGCAATAATGTCCGCTTACAACGAAGTAAATGGTAAATATGCAAATGAAAATGAACATTTGCTTGTAGATATTTTAAGAAACGAATGGGGATTTGACGGAATAGTCGTAACTGACTGGGGTGCAAGTAATGATCATGTTGCAGGCGTTAAATGTCAGTCTAATGTAGAGATGCCTAATCCCGGACTTGATTCAGCAAGAGAGCTGATAAATGCAGCAACCAAGGGTGAAGGAAGAATAACTGAAGAAGAGATTGACAGAGCAATCCTTCCTATTATAGAAGCAGCTATCTACTTTAGAGATAACGATCACACTAAGGGATTTGATAAGGAAGCTCATCATGCTATTGCTAAAAAGGCAGCAGTCAATTCTGCAGTTCTTTTGAAAAATGATGATGACATCCTTCCTCTTGAAAAGGGCACAAAAGTATGCCTTAGAGGACCTTTTGTCAATAAGCCTCGTTATCAGGGTTCAGGAAGCTCACAGGTTAATTCAACTAAGGTTGAGACAATTGCAGATCAGATCAAGGGTTACGATCTTATGGTTGTAGACGATCCTGAAAAGGCAGATGTAGTTCTCTTTTTCTTCGGACTTGATGAGATTGCAGAGAGCGAAGGTGCAGACAGAATGTCAATAGACATCCCTGAGTACCAGATCAAAGAGCTTGAAGATCTTTATTCTTACAACAAACACATAGTTGGTGTGATGAGTGCAGGTTCATCAGTCAAGATGCCTTTTATCGATAAATTAAAGGGACTTCTTCACGGATACCTTACAGGTCAGGCAGGAGCATCAGCACTTCTTGACATCATAACAGGCAAGGAAGTTCCTACAGGAAAGCTTTCAGAGTCTTATCCTTTCTCATATGCAGACTGCTCTATAGTCAACTATGCAGATCAGGACAAGAGAAATCTTCAGTATCGTGAAGGACCCTTCATCGGATACAGATACTATGATACAGCAGATGTTGCAGTTCAGTTCCCATTTGGTTTTGGACTTAGCTATACAACATTTGAGTATTCAGACCTCCTTGTAGGAGCTGACGGCGTTAAGTTCAAGATCAAAAATACCGGTAAGCGTGACGGAGCAGAGATAGCCCAGTTATATGTAGGTAAGAGCGAGTCTGGTCTTATAAGACCAAAGAAGGAGCTTAAAGGCTTCAAGAAAGTATGGATCAAAGCCGGAGAGACCAAGGAAGTAGAAATTCCATTTGATGACAAGACCTTCCGCTACTTCTCAACTGTTTCAAATAAGTGGGAGATAGAAGGTGGAGAGTATCAGATATATGTAGGCGCAAGCGTTGCTGATATAAAGCTTAAAGGACAGATAGGCAAAGAGGGAACAACAGATAAACTTCCTTATGATATTGATACTCTTCCAAGCTACAAGATGGGAAAAGTAAGAAATGTTCATTATGAAGAGTTTGAAAAGCTTTATGGTGCTCCGCTTCCTGAAGAAAAGGTAGGACCTCTTGATATCAATGATGCGCTTTGCCAGATGAAGGATGCAAAGAGCGGCATCTGCAGACTGGTATACAAGGTGCTTAAGAGAAATCTTGATAAGTCTTATGAAAAGGGTGTTCCGGATCTTAATACAATGTTCATCTACAATATGCCATTTAGAGCTATAAGCAAAATGTCAGGCGGAATGGTATCAAGACAGATGGTTGAAAGTATTGTAACTATTGCAAACGGACATTTCTTCAAGGGTCTTGGCGGTGTGATCACAGGATTCTTTAAGAACCAAAGCGCTAACAAAAAGTATGAACAAAGACTTGCTCATAAGGAATGATCAGACAGACTTAAATGATACCAAAATCATTAATATGCTTAATAAAGTTCAGAATTTTGATATATAGCAATGAACTATATAAATGGAGGGAATTATGAATTTATGGATAAATTTTGTGCAGAATCACCCTGCTGCAGCAAAATGGGTTCGTGAGGGTGGACTGTTTGTGATCGTAAGTAATCTGATCACAGTATTTAAGTATTTGCTTCTTACATTTTTACCGGCAGCATTTGCATTCCTTGGTGATACATCATTTGGATGGCCTGGAATTCCTCTTACGATCGCTGGTGAAACCTTTGACTGGAACATACTTGGTTATGATCAGGCACACGGAGGACTTGCTTACTTCACAGCTTATATGATTGCAATGGTAATTGGTGAGTGCGTTAACTTCCCAATCCAGAAGCTCTTTGTCTTCCGTAATCATGATAAGCCAGGCAAACAGATTGCATGGTATGTTGCAGCATTTATAGTTATCACATGTATTGTTAACTCAATTAACTGTATCTGGGTTGCAGTTGCAGGTATTTTCGTTCCGGCATGGCTCTATAATATCGGAACAACAGTGCTTAACGGCGGTGTATCCATGGTGGTCTTCTTCTTTGTAAACAAGATCATCTTCCCCGAAACACCAAAGGCTGTAGAAGCATAAATAAGTGTTAAAGACATAAATGTTTGAAGCATAAATAAATGCTTAAGACATAAAGGTTTGAAACATAGAAGAGTGCTTAAAGCTTTATAGAAGCTTTGAGATAGATTTCAGTATTATTCTGAAAGAAGAGAAGGGAGAAGAAAAATGTTATCAATCAATATTGCGGACGTTATCGCCGTAATTCAAACAATGATTCCACAGCTCGTAGTTCTGGGTGTGGCATTAGTACTTGCTATCGTCGCAACAATTTGTGCGATCAAAGCAAAGAAGCCTTTAAAGGGCTTTATCAGAAAGGAAGCATGGCTTGCTTTCGCACTTATAGTGGTAGTAGTAGTTAACACTATATTACTTGGACCTGTTTATTCTATGGTAAACATGGCCATGGGTGGTGGCACAATTTCAGATGAGGCTATTGAAGAGGCCAAAGCTCTTTGTACAGAGATTGCAGAAGAGGGTATCGTTCTTCTTAAGAATGATGATGCAGCCCTTCCTCTTGCAGAAGGAACAAAGGTTAATGTATTTGGATGGTCATCAACAAATCCTATTTATGGTGGTACAGGCTCAGGAGCTCTTTCTGATGCATATCCTACAGTAGACTTCCTTACAGGTCTTACTGATGCAGGAATTGAGTACAACCAGGATCTTGTAGATTTCTATACAGGCTGGAGAACAGAAAGACCTACAGTTGGTATGATGGGACAGGATTGGACTATTCCTGAACCTACAATCTCAGAGTATGGCAGTCTTATTACAGATGCTAAGGAATACTCTGATACAGCAATTTTCTTCATCGCTCGTTCAGGTGGTGAGGGTGCCGATCTTCCAACATCTTATGACGGAGAAGATACTTTCTCTACAGAAGGAATGTTCGGAGCTTCAGGTGTTCGCTACTCAGATCAGGAAGATGACCTTGATGCATCAAAGTCATATCTTGAGCTTTCAAACAGAGAGCAGGCACTTCTTGATGAAGTAACAGCTAACTTTGACAACGTTATCGTAGTAGTAAACTCAGCTAATGCTATGGAGCTTGGCTTTGTTAATGATTATTCACATATCAAGTCAGTTCTTTACTGCCCTGGTACAGGTCAGACAGGATTTGACGCTCTTGGAGAGATCCTTGCAGGAAATGTTAATCCTTCAGGTAAGACAGCAGATACATTTGTAGCTGATCTTCTTACTACACCAACAGCTAATAACTTTGGTGATTTTGATTACACTAACATGGAAGAGTATGGTGTAGCTAATATGTTCGCTGATGGCGGCATGGCTTATCCTACTTTCGTTAATTATGTAGAGGGTATCTATGTTGGATATCGCTACTATGAGACAGCTTATGCTGAAAGCCTTGCCGGCAATATGGACTTTGATTATGACAATACTGTAGTATATCCATTCGGTTATGGCCTTTCTTACACAACATTCACTCAGGAGATGGGTGACATAACTAATGATGGAACAAACATTACTTTCGACGTTACAGTTACAAATACAGGTGATGTTGCAGGTAAGGACGTAGTAGAAGTTTACTACAATCCTCCTTATACAAATGGTGGTATCGAGAAGTCAGCAGCAAACCTTATTCAGTTTGCTAAGACACAGACACTTGAGCCAGGTGCATCTGAGACAATTACAATCACATTTGCACTTGAAGACATGGCTTCATATGATACATACGGCGAAGGCTGCTATGTTCTTGAAGCTGGAGATTATGAAATCTCAATCAATACTGATTCACACAACAAGATTGATACAGATACAGTTTCTGTAGATTCTACAATCGTTTATGACGAGTCCAACAAGCGTGAATCTGATGAAGTTGCAGCTACAAACCAGTTCGAGTTCGCTGAAGGTGATGTAACATACCTTTCACGTGCAGACGGATTTGCTAACTATGCTGAGGCTACAGCAGCTCCTACATCATATGAGCTTAGTGATGAGTACAAGGCAGAATATTACAACGAAACCAACTATGATCCTACAGATTTTAATGACGATTCTGATGTAATGCCTACAACAGGAGCTAAGAACGGAATCAAACTCGAAGAACTTCGTGGTCTTGATTATGATGATCCTATGTGGGATGAGCTTCTTGATGAGCTTACAGTATCAGAGATGAATACACTTATCGAGCTTGGTGGATATGAGACATCAGCAATTGATTCAATCGGTAAGGTTATGACTTACGACTGTGATGGTCCTGCTTCTATCAACAACAACTTCACAGGTCAGGGTTCTATCGGATTCCCTGCAGCAGTTATGATCGCTTGCACATGGAATAAGGATATGGCTCTTGCATTTGGTCAGTCAATCGGCCGTATGGCTAATGATATGGACGTATCAGGTTGGTATGCTCCAGCAACTAACACTCACAGATCTGCATTTGCAGGACGTAACTTCGAGTACTATTCAGAAGATGGCGTACTTGCAGGATGGATGTGTGCAAATGCTGTAAATGGTGCAAGAGAGTGGGGCGTATACTCATACGTTAAGCACTTTGCTATTAACGATCAGGAGACTAACAGAACCAACCTCCTTTGCACATGGCTCAATGAGCAGTCAATGCGTGAGATCTACCTTAAGTCATTTGAAATTGCATTCAAGAATTCAAATGCAGGTGCAACAATGGTTGCATTCAACAACATCGGTGTAGTACCTGCAGAAGCTTGCTCTGCACTTCTTAACACAGTACTTCGTGGTGAGTGGGGCTTTAGAGGTCTTGCTGAAACTGACTACTTCGGTGGTTATGGTTACCAGGATTCAGACAGAATGATCAGAAATGGTTGTGACCTTATGCTTGCTACATATGCTACAGATCAGTCAACAGTTACAGATCAGACAAGTGCTACATCTGTAATTGCCATGAGACAGGCTTCAAAGAACATTCTCTACACTGTAGTTAACAGCCGTGCATATGACTCAGCTATAAAGACAGGACTTCCTACATGGGAGAAGATCCTCTTTGCTATAGACGTACTTCTTGTTCTTATCCTTGCTTGTCTTGAGTACTTCGCAGTTAAGAAATATCTTGCCAAGAAGAAAGAAACAGAAGTAGTTGTAGAGAACGGTGCTCAGAAATAATCTGATATCGTTAGATAAGATATACATGGTAATAAAAAGTAAGTGATCACTTAAAAAAGGTGGGAGCGGTTATCCGTTCCCACCTTTTGCTAGTGCGAGATGTTCGTGCCTCCTATTATGCAAGATGTGTTAATGCTCATTTTATAAGGCACATATAAAACTGTTTTGGTTAATCGCCTTCGATTATTGCAAGTGCAAGTATACCTGCAATTACCATAAAGATGAAGAAATACTGCCTTGCAGTGAGCTTCTCCTTAAGGAATATACGTGACAGAAGAAGTGATACTACGCATACTGCAGAAATGATAGGAGCTGCAATAGCACCATTACCGCTCATTGCAAATACATAAGTGAACTGTCCTGCAGTTTCGCAGATAGCAGCAAGTATTTTATCACGCTGCTTAGGAAGTTCATATTTAACACCTTTTGAGCGGATGAAGATATAAAGAATGATCGCAACAAAGGCAAATGAAAGCTCATAACTTGTGTTGGCAACCTCTTCAATCGTGTCTTCTGTAATACCTACAAGAGGGCTTGTAGATACATCATCAAGATAATAAATATCAAAGAAACTACCGAATGCATCAAGGATTGCATATAAGAAAGGCATAGTGAAAGCGATTATAGCCATCTTCTTGCCAATCTTGGCCTTTCTGTTGGTAGTTCCGGTGTTTTCAAGAAATCCCACGCCTACAACGCCGACTGCTATAACTAAAATAGCTATAACAGATGGAATCTCAAGTCTTTCATGCAGGAATATAACGCATAAAAGGGATGCTATAGCGCCTGAAGTGTTCTCTATAGGATCAGATATGGACTCTTCGATAAAACGCATTCCAAAGAATGAAAAAGCCATCGATATGATATAGAGAAGTGACACAGGCAGATACATTATAAGGTTTATAGGATCGTAGCCAATATCCTTGGTCAAAAGAGTGAATATGGCGTGGATTCCCATTACTGCACCAACAGAGATGCAGATCTTAAGATGAGCATACTTTTCATTAGGTAATGCTCCCTTTTTATAGAATAGCTCGGCAAGACCCCAGATAAGGGTAGTAGCCAGTGTGAAAATAAACCACATACATTGTCTCCTTCTAGCCCATATGGGCGTATTATTATTTATAACCTTTAACTCGTTATTTCTATCATATAATAAAAATTATCGCAATTAAAAGCATAATCTTACAAATTTGGTTAAAAGAATAAAATATATTGTATGAGTAAAATTAATATGATATAAACAAATACGATGCAGACATTAGTTGGCCGGTATAATCTTTACAGGCTGATTAAGTTGATCAAATTGCAAGGATAGAAGCACATGTTTCTGCGCAAGGTTTGGGTTAATGTAAATTAGTATTTTGAGGTTATAGTGATGCTTAGTTATTTAAAACGTAAAGAGATATATGAAAATAAGACTACAGGGGCAATTATGCTTCATATAATGATTGCAGCCATCAGTCTTTTCTTTAATGGATTTGGAATTTATCTGACCATTCAGGCCGGTATTGGCGCAGGACCGTGGGATGTACTTAATCTTGGATTATCCAATACCTTTGGAATGAAATTTGGAACAGCTTCTATTATTGTTTCTCTTTCTATTCTTGTAATTGATGTATTGTTAAGAGAACCTATAGGTATTGCAATGTTTATTGATTCTATAGTTGTTGGTAAAGCTGTAGACTTTTTTGACAGCCTTGATCTTGTAAAGACCTGCAAATATTCTGCTCAGGGAATAATACTTATGCTTGTGGGACTTTTCATAATGGGCTATACCCAGTATACATATATGATAGCATCACTTGGATGCGGACCAAGAGATACACTCCTTGTCGGCCTGTCCAAACGTATTAAAAAGATTCCTATTGGAGCTATCAGCATAGTTTTACTCAGCCTTGCAACACTTATTGGCTGGATTCTTGGAGGACCTGTAGGAATAGGAACATTAATATGTGCATTTGCAACAGGACCTATAATGCAGTTTGCATTTCATACAGTTCATTTTAATGCCGCTCTTGTCCATCACCAGTCACTTACAGGTTCTATGAAGGTGCTTAGATCAAGGCATGCTTCTTGAATGTAAATTACAGAAACGCGCATTTGTTGTATTTTAATCTGATTTTAATCTTTCTAAAATCTTATATTAATTTGGGCTGTGTATCATTTCAGATATCAAATAAAACTTATCTGAAAGGAAGGAAACAATTTATGGAAAATTACGAAAAGGTTGAAAAGATCAGAGAGAAAACAGGAGTATCTTA
>NZ_JAILQF010000465.1 GCF_024699075.1 Butyrivibrio sp. | reverse complement strand
TTAGCAAAGAGATATCAGATGCTGCAGATGAATATCTTCTTATACCTATGCTGGGGCAGGTTGAGTCAATGAATGCGGCAACATCTGCGGCTATCCTTGGATTTGAGGCTGCAAGACAAAGGCGTATATAGATATGACATTCCTTGCCGTAGAACTGCGTCAGCAGTGATTTTATAACGAGCAAAAAGCGAAGCGTTTGCGAGTTTAACTAAGGTGAGGAGTAGTTCACATATTATTTAACAGAAGTATAATAGGGACTTAAGTGATACTATAAATGACATATACTATTATTGATCACAAATGATCTTATTTAGAAGGAGGCTCAAAATGGTTATTGGTTTTATTGGACTTGGAAACATGGCAAAGGCTATGATTGGCGGGGTTTTGAAAAAAGCTATCGTATCTCCTGAAGATATAATTGGTTCAGCTGCAACACAGAAGACCTGCGATAAGGTTGCTGAGAAATTTGGCATTCAGACAAGGGATTCTAACAGGAAAGTAGCTAAGGAGGCTGACGTTATAATCCTTGCTGTTAAGCCTCAGTATTTTACTCAGGTTATAGCTGAGATCATGGATGATGTTGATGAGAACAAACTTGTGATTTCTATAGCAGCAGGCAAGACCTTAAAGTGGATAGAAGGTGCTTTTGAAAAGAAGGTAAAGCTTATCCGTGTAATGCCCAATACACCTGCTCTCGTAGGAGAGGGATGTACTGCTGTATGCAGGAACGAGCTTGTTTCTGATGAAGAACTTGCATTTGCAATGTCAATCTTTGAAAGCTTCGGTCAGGCAAGCGTTGTTAATGAAAATCTTATGGATGTAGTTGGAGGCGTCAGTGGTTCAAGCCCTGCATATGCCTTTATGTTCATAGAAGCTATGGCAGATGCTGCAGTAGAAGGCGGCATGCCGAGAAAGCAGGCGTATCAGTTTGCTGCCCAGTCCCTTCTTGGAAGTGCCAAGATGGTACTTGAAACCGGAAAGCACCCGGGAGAACTCAAAGATATGGTTTGTTCACCTGGAGGAACTACAATAGCAGCAGTAAGAGTCCTTGAAGAGAATGGATTCAGAGGTGCTGTGATCGATGCTATAAAAGCTTGTATAGATAAGACCAAACAGCTGTAACTTTTCTTTTCACAAGTAAAAATAATATTTTTGGCATTACAAAATTATATAAATTAAGCCTGCCTTAATAATCCTAAAAATTGGTAATAAATATTCTTTGGATTTACTCTGATTTGGATAATAAAAAAGGTTCTCCAAAGCCTTTAAAATCAAGGCAAAACCAGACCACAAGCCTGTGTAAGAGCTGCCATAATTTGACAAAGCTATATCCAAATGTTAAGATGTTTCTTGCGGATTTTTAAAGGAAAAGTAACAAAATCCATAAGAGGGACAAAGCTTATGAAAAAGAGTAGAGCGAGTGTTCTTCTCACAAGCCTTATGCTGTCAGCTTTAATGCTTACACCAGATCTTGGTATCACAGCACAGGCAAGTGGGGTTGGTGTAGCTTCTGTGATCGGAGCCTCCGATGAAACAGAAAAGGGTGAATTGGAACAGGCACAAGAGTCAGCACAAGCTATTTCAGAGAACGCAGAGAAGACAGATGATGAAGGTACATCATATGTCGCAGGGTACAGCTCAGATCTGGTCATGGCCAATGTTAGTAAGACACTAAATGTCAGAACCGAACCGAGCGAGGATGCGGAGAAAGCCGGAGTTTTATATAAGGACTGTGGCGGACGCATTTTGGAACAGAAGGACGGATGGACTAAAATTCAATCAGGTGATCTTGTAGGATGGGCTGATGATGATTATCTTCTCTTTGGAGAGGATGCTCAGGAACTTGCTAAAGAAGTAGGAAGCGAGGTCATAACAGTTACTACTAACGCTCTTTATGTAAGGAGTGAAGCAACTACATCTTCAGATTCACTTGGAGTTATCACAAAGGGCGATCAGCTCGACATAATCGAAGACCTCGGTAATGGATGGGTCAGCGTCGAATATGATGATGAAGAAGGTTATGTTCAGGGCAAGTATGTAAACATAGATTTCAGACTTGATGCCGGTGAGACAGTTGCTGCGATCAAGCTTCGCGAAGAAGAAGCCAAGAAAGCAGAGATGACACGTCAGCGTGAAGCTGTTCAGGCTGATGGCGACGAAGTTAAGCTCCTTGCTGCGCTTATACAGTGTGAAGCTGGTAACCAGCCATATGATGGTAAGGTTGGGGTTGGAGCAGTAGTCATGAACCGTGTAAAGAGTGCTGCATATCCTAATACCATATATGATGTTATTTATGCATCAGGCCAGTTTACACCTGCCTTAAATGGTAAGGTTGCTAAGGTCTATAATAGTGGTAATATAAGCGATAGCTGCATGCAGGCAGCTCAGGCAGCAATTAACGGAGAGACAACCGTAGGTGGTGCAACTCACTTTAAACGTGTAGGTCACCATGATGGCGGATACGTGATCCAGGACCATGTATTTTGGTAAAACTTAATATTGAACCTTTTCATATTTCCCCTGTTCATTATGGACAGGGGATTTTTCTATTTAAGCCAAATTAAAATGTGTTAAATTGGTCTTGTTATATATTTATCAAATTGTATGTTTGGGGTATACTATAGAAAACAAGGAAATTCCTAAAGATGTCTTTTGGGAGAAAGGAGTATCTATGGAAATAAGCATGGTTGTTGTCTGGCTTGTTTTGCTTCTTGTATGTATTATTGTTGAGGCAGTGACCACATCACTTGTTAGTATCTGGTTTGCTTTTGGCTGCCTTGTAGCTGCGGTTATGGCACAGATCGGGGTTCCTATTTTTGCACAGATAGTAGTTTTTGCCATAGTGTCATTGCTTATTATGGCAGCAATAAGACCAATTGCCAAAGAGCACTTTAACAATAAGACAGTAGAGACTAATGCTGGAAGTGTTGTTGGCAAGAAAGCCCGTGTTACCGGAGCTATTGATAATGAGCTTGGAACAGGACAGGTTAATGTTGAAGGAATGGACTGGTCAGCCAGATCATCTTTTGATGAGGTGAAAATACCCGTTGGTGAAACTGTAATAATAAGAGCTATCGACGGTGTGAAACTTGTAGTTGAAAAAATTGTATAAATTAAGGAGGAGCTTATGGCAGGAATAGTAATAGCTATAATACTTATCGTCATCGTAATTCTTATTGCATCATGCGTTAAGATCGTACCACAGTCTTATGAATATGTAATAGAAAATCTTGGTACTTACAAATCAACTTGGAAAGCAGGAATCCACTTCCTCGTACCTTTCTTTGAAAGAGTAGCAAAGAGAGTTAACTTAAAAGAGCAGGTGTGTGACTTCCCACCTCAGCCTGTTATCACAAAAGATAACGTTACAATGCAGATTGACTCAGTAGTATTCTTCATGATCACAGATCCTAAGCTTTATACATATCGTGTTGAGAATCCGATCATGGCTATTGAGACACTTACTGCTACTACACTTCGTAACATCATCGGTGATATGGAGCTCGACCAGACTCTTACAAGCCGTGAGACTATCAATACTCAGATGAGATCACTTCTTGATATCGCAACAGATCCATGGGGCATCAAGGTTACAAGAGTAGAGCTTAAGAACATCAATCCTCCTGTTGCAATAAGAGATGCGATGGAGAAGCAGATGAAGGCAGAGCGTGAAAGACGTGAAGCTATTCTCCGTGCAGAAGGTGAGAAGAAATCAACAGTCCTTGTAGCTGAAGGTAAGAAGGAATCACAGATCCTTGAAGCTGAAGCTAAGAAGCAGGCTACAATCCTTGCAGCTGAAGCTCAGAAGGAAAAAGAGATCCGTGAAGCAGAAGGTCGAGCTCAGGCTATTCGTGCCGTACAGGCTGCTAATGCAGAAGGTATCCGCATGATCAAAGAAGCTGGAGCAGACCAGTCAGTTCTTACTATCAAGTCTCTTGAAGCATTTGAAAAGGCAGCTGATGGTAATGCTACCAAGATCATCATTCCTTCAGAACTTCAGGGTCTTGCAGGCCTTGCAACATCTTTCAAGGAAATCGTTAAGGATGATTCCAAGAAATAATTAGACTGGAATAAAAAGATCATTCTAAGAAATGATTAGATTGGGATATAAAGATCATTCCGGGAAATAATTATATTAGGATGTGAAGATCATTCCGAGAATTATTATATTGGAATGTAAAGATGATTCCATATAAAGAATAATATTGATATGTTAAAAGGTTTCAGGCTTTGGCTTGAAACCTTTTTTCTCTATTAATAAAAAAATTGCATATATGCAAATATGGAAAGCTTCCGATCTGCCAATGCTATACTCAGCATAAATCAAGCAGGCGGAGGTTTTTGTATGAATGAAAAGGAAATAAAAAAGGGAATAAAAAAGAATGAAGCTCTTCTATGGCTAGGCAGCTGGACTTCCAGATTTGGCAATATTGTATTCGACTATGCTAATAGTATAAGTATCGTTAGCTTTTTTGCCGGAAAGCCTGTAGTGCTGGCCTTATACCAAAGCTCAGAAACGATAATCCAGATCATATTCAATCTTGTGGGCGGTGTCAAGGCTGACAATGGCAATAGAAAAAGGCTTGTCGTTGTAACAGATTTACTGGCGGCTCTTATATGCTTTGTCCTTAGCTTTTTGGTTGATTCCGGAAGGATGGCTATGGCTATAATAGCTGCCAATGCGCTTCTTGCCCTTGTATATGCATTTAATTCACCAACATATAAATCGCTTGTCAGGGAGATGATCTACAAAGATCGTATAGGCTTTTTTAACTCAATAGCTCATGCAGGAAGCGAGATCATAGGTATTACAGGCCCAATACTAAGTGTAGGACTTGTGGCTGTGATAGGAACAAGGGGAGCTCTATTGTTTGATGCTATGACATTTTTGGTATCAGCACTTCTTGAATGCTGTCTTATAAGAGTTACGGATGCGCCGTCCAAAGGTAAGAGCAGTAATAATGTTTTTACAGATATAATCGAAGGAATAAAGTATCTTGTAAGCAAGAAGCAGATCTTCTTTTTGGTGATACTATCAGCTCTTGTTAATTTCTTCCTGGCAGGATACAATCTGCTACTTCCATATACGGATGTGATGTACAAGGGGGTCTTTGATAATTTCTATAGTAAAGCTCTTGCCATGGAAGCTGTAGGAGGGATACTTGGATCTGTAGTTATCTCTAAAGTTGCTGACAGGTTCAAGGATAATGTTTATATCATGATACTGTTCTTGTCAGGAACGGGTATAGCAATGCTTTGTGAGCCGTGTCTTGCCTTGACGCAGAATATGTATCTGTGCCTTGTTCCTTTCGCACTATTTGGTATAGCGCTTACGGTTTTCAATATTATCCTTATGTCACATGTTCAGGTATCTGTTGATGAGAACTTCCTTGGAAGGGTGTTCAGCATTATTTTTACAGTAGCAGTACTGTTCATGCCGGTAGGATCATTTTCTTTTTCAGCTTTTGTAAATGCTAAGAGTGTGGGAAGCTTTGCAATTGTTGGAGGCGGCATAGTGATCTTATCGCTTATGAGCATTTTCATATTAAAGGCTATCGAAAGAAGAAATGGATAATGGCAATGATCTATAAACTGTCCGTCTCTGCAAAGCCTTGGGTGATACCGCACCGTCTAAGCAGGAGGTTTGAGTATATATAAAATTCTTAGTATGGGGGCATTTGATCTGTTAAAAAAATGGACACCATAGTATAAAATGAAACCTTTTTTAGAGTAAGCATTTTCTATATTCTTTATATAAAAATAGTAAAGCTATATTTTTAATACACCAAAGTTTTCTACATATAAGATGGTAGCCTTCGTGGGAGTTAGAGTACTTGCATGAAAGTAGGTAACGATAGTAGGAAGACTTTTAGTATAGCGGTATATGTAGGGGGAATGCACTCATGATAAAAAAGAGATATTTGTTATTTATAGGACTTGTGGCACTTATTGGGATTGCTGTTGGATGCGGAAAAAGTAAAGTTAAGATTAAAGATTTCCACACAGACATCTTTGGAGATAACGTTTATATTTTTTCTCCGGAAGATGATATTGATAAAGTGCAGGAAACTCTTGATAAGATATATGAAAAGCAGGAGACAGCGCAGTTTGATGATGCGCGCTATGCCATATATTTTATGCCCGGATCCTATGAGGTATCTACAAGTGCAGGCTTCTATACTCAGATAGCGGGACTTGGAGTGCTTCCTACAGATACTAAGATATCTGCTATCAATACTTATGCAAGGTGGCTTTCCGATGACCCTTCTAATCACAACGCAACTTGTAATTTCTGGCGAAGCATTGAGAATGTTGAGACCATGTCAGATGTAGTGTGGGCTGTGTCTCAGGCAACTGGTATGAGAAGAGTTCAGGTAGATGGGAACCTTACTCTTCATGATGAATACGGCTGGGCAAGCGGAGGATTTCTTGCAGATTCCAGTATTGAAGGAATAGTGGATTCCGGAAGTCAGCAGCAGTGGCTGTCTAGGAATAACAGCTATAAAGGCTGGACAGGTCAGAACTGGAACATTGTAATGGCTGGTGACAAGGCTTCTGGAGTGCCGGATAAGACGTGGCCTGAAGCTGCTTATACCGTAGTAGATACTACAAAAGTGGTTAGAGAAAAGCCATTCCTTGTATATGATGACAAGGACGGATTTGGAGTCTATGTGCCTGATTGGAAGAACGACAGCGCCTCTTATGGCTGGCAGCAGGATACTAATGAGGGCAAGGTTCTTCCTATTAGTGATTTTTATATTGCAAAAGAAAAAACAGATAATGCAGATACTATAAATAGGGCTCTTTCTGAGGGCAAAAGTATTATTTTCACTCCTGGAATATATAAACTTGATAAGGCTCTTAATATTCAAAACTCAGGGACTATCCTTCTTGGAATGGGGCTTGCAACGCTTAGATCCGCAAATGGAAACGAATGCATAGTATCGGATAATGCTGATGATCTGATACTTGCAGGACTTCTTGTAGATGCAGGTACAAGTGAATCTGATAACCTAGTTCATCTTGGCCAAAAAGATGGTGCCAAGCCGTCACTTCTATGCGATATGTACTTTAGAGTGGGCGGTATTCCATCAGACAGACCTTGTAAGACCAAGGCATGCATCACTGTAAATCTTGATAATACAGTAGGTGATAATCTCTGGGTATGGAGAGCTGATCATGGTGACAATGTTGGCTGGGACCGTAATACCTGCGAGAACGGCATCATCATAAACGGCGACAACGTCACTATGTATGCTCTTATGGTGGAGCACTTTAACGGATATCAGACGTTGTGGAACGGTAACGGCGGAACTTGCATCATGTATCAAAGTGAGGTTCCATATGATGTTCCTGACAAGGGACAGTGGATAAGTCCTGATGGGAAAAGATTCGGTTATGCATCCTTCAAGGTTTCTGATGATGTTACATCTTTCTATGCGGCAGGTCTGGGTGTATACCTATACAATAGAGATAATTCTATTCCTATGTACTGTGCAATGGAGGTTCCGGACATAGAGGGAGTGCATGTACACAACATCATAACCGTTTATCTTAACGGATTCCCCGGCATGAAATGTGTTATCAATGAGGCTGGAGATTCTATCATCAGTCCCGGCCAGACATCCAAGATACTTGACTACGAAAATGGGCAGTGGAGATAATCCACTGCCTTTGGCTATGTTATTATATATAATCAGTCATGTCTTGGCGGTAGTTTTTTGCTAGATTTATGCAGCCTAGGTAGTCGTAGATTTTGATTGCTTCTTCCATGATTTCTTTGCCTCTGGTTTTATCTTCCCATTTGTATGTATACATGCCTAGTAAGAAGTGGTAGAGGTTTCGCTCATATAGTTTGGTTTCATCGGAGATTAGAGCTGGTATGTTGTCTTTATAGTAGGTGGCGGCGTCTTTGTTGTTTCTATATACACAGGTTTCGAAGATGTTTAATAGTACTATAGTTGCGAGGTTTTTATTGGCGCCTGTTTTTGTGACTTTGTTTAAAACTTCTGTGCCCATCTTATGTAGAAGGGGGATGTCTATGAACATGTAGATATTGCCGATCAGTATCAGTTCATAGATATTCCATTCATCTGTTACGAAGAGGTAGTCTGCAATCTCACGTTCATATTCCTTTGGAAAAGGAATGCTTCTGTCACATTTACAGATAAAACTCTGTGCCAGGATCATATTCAAATGGTATTGGTATATAGATGGATTGTTGCTATATTTCTCTTTTTGTTCTTTATATAAACTTCTGAATCCTTCTATATCTCTTTCATATTCAAGCTTTGATAATTTGGACATGAATTCGATTGTTTCTGACTTTTGATGGCTATTTAATGAGCTGAAGAATTCGCCGGGTTCTGTCTGTATATTTTTTAATGCTGTTATAAATTTTGATATAGAAAGATCTGCTTGCCCTCTTTCAAAACGAGACAGTTGTGACATGGACACGTTTTCATCTGAGGCCTGTTTAAGGCTTATGTGATTATTTATTCTAAGTTCGCGGAAGGTTCTTCCTATTTCTAAAAGACTTTTCATAAATAAAATCCTTTCGTTGTCGTAGGCGGAAACCCACTGCCTTTCAGGCGGTGGGAGGAGCCTTATAAATTCGCAGCCATTAACCTTGACTTTCGATGTACTTTTGTATAGTTGCCGAAGATTCTTCGCCTATACTACAAGCAAAGTAGCCGTCAGACCAAAATATCTTATGTTTCCAATAACACTTGGATAAGAAGTTTGGATATCTTTGCCACAGATAATATGTGGTCTGCTGTTTAATCAGTTTAACTATATCGCACACTCTATTCGTAGTGTCGTAGCTTATCAGAAAATGTATATGGTCTTTATCGGTTTCCATTGCAATAATGCCATAACCTTTAGAATTGCAGATATCGTATATCATTTGCTTTACATCGTCAGCAATAGAGCCTTTAAGTATTTGTTTGCGGTATTTAGTAACGAGAACTATATGTACTTTAAGACTATACTTACGCCTGTTGTGACGATTATATCTGTTACTCATGGGTTATTTGTTGTATGTGTCCATAATCTTATGAATGTTTTTAACAACTTCCTCAATGAACCACTCAGGTTCAATATTATTTTGTTCTGCTATGTATTGCATATCTTGAACGAAACATTCCGCTTCGCTTTGTGCTTGCTTTTTAGCATCTCTCAACCATTTTTCCACGATAAAATTCCTCTATAAATAATTGACTTTCACTAATAATTATTATATCATGTTTTAGTGAAATAACAACGAGGTACATTATGGAACAAATGACAGTTACAGCTAAAATACAGATATCTGTTAATACAGACAGCAAGATTCTACTTGACGAAACTATGTCTGTTTATTCTGATGCCTGTAATTATGTATCTGACTATGTGTTTCGTACTCACGACCTAAAGCAGTTTTCACTTAATAAGGCTTTATACTCTAAACTCAGAGAAAAGTTTGGACTAAAATCTCAGATGGCACAGTCTGTATTTAAGACTGTTATCGCAAAATACAAGGCTATTCTTAAAGATCAACAAAAGTGGATTCAGCCTTCTTTCAAAAAACCTCAATATGACCTTGTTTGGAATAGGGATTATTCCATCACTCAAAACTGCTTTTCAGTTAATACACTAAATGGTCGTATTAAACTATCCTATTTCACTAAAGGCATGTCTAAATACTTTGACCATACAATCTATAGATTTGGCACAGCAAAGCTCATAAATAAGTATGACAAATATTTTTTGTATATCCCTGTTACTTATGATATCGAAGAGACCAATATTTCCGATATTTGCAATGTTGTAGGTATTGACAGAGGCATTAACTTTGTCATAGCCACCTATGACAGCAAGCACAAGTCTGTGTTTGTAAACGGAAAAGCCATTAAACAAAAACGTGTTCACTATTCCAAACTCCGTAAAGAGCTCCAAATGCGCCAGACCTCATCTGCAAGACGAAGGCTTAAGGCTATCGGACAGCGAGAAAACCGTTGGATGTCTAATGTAAACCATCAGATATCGAAGGCACTCGTTGATAGTAACCCGCAGCATACGCTATTTGTCCTTGAAGACTTGACAGGTATTCGTAATGCCACAGAGCATGTCAGAACTAAAGACCGTTATGTGTCTGCATCATGGTCTTTTTATGACCTTGAACGGAAACTTGTTTACAAGGCTACACAGAATCAGTCTACAGTTATCAAAGTTGACCCTCGTTATACCAGTCAGTGTTGTCCTTCTTGTGGATACATTGAAAAGGCTAACCGTGATAAGAAGATACATCTGTTTGCATGTAAATACTGTGGCTATAAATCAAACGATGACCGCA
>NZ_JAILQF010000461.1 GCF_024699075.1 Butyrivibrio sp. | reverse complement strand
ATCGGACAGATGTATATCGATGAGATCAGAAAATATCTAGATGATATTGAAGAGCAGGGCAGTGAAGATACAACAGAACCTTTAAAGAAAATCGTGTAATGAGTATTTCCACTCTGGAGGAGCAGTATCTTCGAAGAATTTGTGAGTATATATTGTTCCCCATGTGGGCTGATGATAGAAAGCTGAGAGATGTGTTAACTCTCAGCTTTTTCTATGACCATATCTTCAAGAGCAAATCTGACTATTTCTTCAGGATCTGACGATGGGCTTATCCAGTCATCAATCTTATCTGTTGGAAGTATGAGAGGTATTCGGTCGTGAATCTTGGCTAGTTCTTTGGTTGGATCTTTTGTCAGGACTACAAAGACAGGATAGCCTTCTTCAATGCGGTACAGGCCGCACAGCCAGGTCACAGTTAATCCGGCAGGCTGGATTGCAAACTTATCACCGGTTTTTTCTTTGCCATCAGGGTTTTTAAAGTGTTGCCATTCATAATAATGGGAAGCCGGGATGATGCATCTGTGAGATTTCCAGGCATCTTTAAAAGTGGGCTTAACACTTGCTGTTTCCATGCGGGCATTGAAAAGAGTTCTCTTATTATCTTTGGATAGAAAGCCCCATTGCATAGGATAGGCGCACCTTTCACCCTTGGGATTGGGAGCAAGGACAGGTACGATATCAGTAGGACGGACTTCGCCATAAGTAATGAATGGTCTTGCGTAGCTATCAATAAATTTCTGTACGAGTCTCGATCTTGAGGCTGCATCTATTATATCTTTTAATTCAGGAAGGTCTTTTTCAAGAGCATATCTGGTACACATAATATTATCTCCTGCAGGTAAGTGTCTGACTTTACAATGAACATATGTTGTCATGACAGTTATACAATAATTCGCCTACATATTTTGTTCGAATAGGTAAGATGGACTGCTTGTTATATGAACTGATTTAGGGTGCTTCATCTATGTGGATTGTATCGTCGAGGTAATTGTCTGTTACATCTGTCTGCATCTTAGCAAGTTCGTCATCAAATCCTTTAAGTGCATCAAATGGACTGAATATCTTCGCCCGTCTTGAAAGATCCATGGCAGGATGCTTTAATGAAAAACTGTCGTATTTATCATGCACAGGCTTTCCTTTCTCTAAGACATTCTTATATCTGAAAGAGGAAGGAAATGCATTGTTATATGTGGCATTATACATTGTGGTTCCTCCTTCGTTAGACTTAGGCCTTATGCCCACCAATCTGCTCATTTCTCATTCTGGTTGTTGCACCTTCTAAAAAGTTTGTTCCTTTTAGTAGGGCATTGGCTCCGTACTTGTTTCTGACTTCAAGAAGAGCAGCGTGAATTCTCTTCTCCCTATCTAAGGCATCATAATCAGTAAAGAGATCCAGCTGATATATTCCATCATCGCTTGTAACATCGCAGGCACTGACACCGAGCCTTCTAAGCAGGATCCTGTGATCGCTCTTTTTTGCAATGTCTTGCATGATCTTAGGAATGATGATATTTGCAGCATTAGTAGCGGCAGTTAATCTGACAGTTCCGTTGGAGTGAGCAGGATGGAGCCTTCCGTACCAGTCGATGGATAGTCTTCCATCATATTCAGGGAAGTACTCCATGCTTTTGTAATCGTAACTTATCCACCAGGTGAATCTTGAGGATACAAGGTTCTTTTTGTACATATCGCAGCACAGTATGTCGATCATCTCTTTAAATACAACGCAGGCCTCTTGGTATTTGTAAGGTCTTTGAAGTACCTGACCATTGGTAAGGGAGTGGTTGTCGCTCTTGTAGTGCTTAATATCATACATGGTGACAGGTTCTATCCCCCATGCATGATCGATCAGTATTTCTGCATCAATACCGAAGATTTTATACAATAACTCTTCATCCAGCTGTGAACGTTCAGCTATATCACCCATGGTGTACATATGATTGCTGGCAAGCCTTGCAGCCTTACCACGACCTATCTGCCAGAAGTCGGTGAGAGGCTTATGCTCCCATAAAAGAAGCCTGTAGCTTTCTTCCGTAAGTGATGCGATCCGGACCCCGTCTTTATCGGCGGGAGCTTTCTTAGCCACTATGTCCATGGCAACCTTGGCAAGGTATAGATTGGTTCCAATCCCGACAGTTGCCGTGATGCCGGTATTCTTAAGCACATCACGTATAATGGTTAGCGCCATGAAGTGGGCCGGATGCTGGCAGGCCTTTCTGGCGGCATCTTCATAGAAGTGCAGATATGGCGTGCAATCAATAAAACATTCATCAATGCTGTATACATGGACATCTTCGGGTGATACATACTTTAGGTATATTCCATATATCTTTGCAGAGATTTTTTCATATTCCGCCATACGTGGAGTTGCCGTGATATAACGCACTTTGGTATGGTGGAGCTTTTCATATTTACTTATCGCTTGTTTGGCTTCAAAGAGTCTAGGCCTACTGGGAACGCCGATACCTTTAAGAGCAGGAGATACCGCAAGGCAGATGGTCTGATCGGATCTGCTTGCATCTGCTACGAGAAGCTTGGCACTTAAGGGGTCAAGACCTCTGGCTACACATTCAACAGATGCATAGAAGCTTTTCATATCTATGGCGATGTAAGTTTTTTGGTTAATATCCATATGATCTAATGACTTTAATGGTGCAAATCTGAGCACTGATAAGGTTTTGGCAATAAGGACGTGTTCCAATCAGGCAAAGATGCTTAATCTGTGGCGAGCTTGCCAAATATTTTGAAAGTATTATATTCGCCCACTTCAATAGGCTTGTACTTGGCATTGAGTGATACCAAGAATGTTCCCGATTTATTAACTACATATTTTTTGATATAAGTCATTCCATCCAGAAAAAAGAGTCCGATGTCACCTGATTCGAGCATGTCTTTCTGTTCAATCCAGACAAGCTCTTCGTCATGGAACCTGGGTTCCATACTGTCTCCTGTAATGTATACGCCAAAGTCAGCTTTCTTAGGAACAGGTTCTGTGATCTCCATCATTTCGAAGTTCTCTTCATCAAGAAGATTACCGGTACCTGCTGATGCAGAAATAAGGGCTATCTTCATGAGACGAGGCCCAATATCGATAATATCTGAGCTGTGCTTTTTGTAATCTCCGGACTTTTTGAGAAGATCAATGTATTCGAGTGCCTTCTGAGTTCCTTCAGAATTAAGTTCTTTAAAAGGATCCAGAGGATTCTCACCAATGAATTCTGTGTAAATATCGCTTATCTTAAGTATCTCACAGACCGTCAGAAGAGCTTCGGCGCTGGGGGTAGTGTTCCCTTTCTCCCAGGCACTGATTCCTGCGTTGGTAAT
>NZ_JAILQF010000261.1 GCF_024699075.1 Butyrivibrio sp. | reverse complement strand
CTGTATCGGTCTTGCCCCAAAGTTTATCGTCGGTTCCTTCGAGGATTCCTATTATTTTTTTCATAGAAGGAGTAAGATCTTTATAACGTATCGTTACATATTCCTGTCCTTCCGTAATTTTCTTAATATCAATATTCATCTAATATCCCCGTCATATAGAAATAAACCTTATGCAAACACAGACTATATCTCATTGCTATAGTCACGAGCATTAGTCTGCAAAATCTAAAATGCTTGTGATAATCTTTTCAGCTATATCTAAGCTTTAATGATTAATATTTTAATTAGGTGAAATCGCAATCGCTTCGCTTTTTGCTCGTTATAAAAAATAATTAACTTTACTATTAAAATCATATGATAAGAATAGTCTTACGCTCAAAACATATATTTTGTCATAAGGCTCAAAAGTCTTTTTATGACGTAAGGGTCAAAAGTCATTTCGATTCAAGCTTGCTCGAAATCGAATATGAATTTATGACCCGCCAAACATGAGCAAAGTAGCACGTAGTGCGGATTTGTGAATGTTTGAGGGCGCAAGACATCCGGGGGATGTCTGTTTTGCGCCGACCGGAGTGGAACGTAGATGTGGGAGTTTCGTAGAAACGGAACAATCCGACCGTCATAAGGTGTCAAAAGGTACTTTTGACACCTACATCGTAATATATAAAATGATCAAGATAACCCATCACCTTTAGGTGGTATCACTTTCAGATTTAGACGAGACTAGGGTATATGACTTTTTTGCAGAATCTTTTTTCTTTCAAAAAAAATATAAAAGTACTGGCGCTTTGCATTATGGCATGCCTTGTTTTAAGCGGGTGTGCCAACCCCTTTGCGGGTGGCAAGGATAGTATTAGTGTTGTTCTTACTACCGGATTTTCCAAAGATGAGGTCTTTCGTATTGAAGATATTTCCTGCAGCCTTGCTGAAGTTGAAGTATATCTTATAAATACTCAGAACTCTTATCAAAGTACGCTTGGAAGTGGTATCTGGGATTCGGATGATAGTCTTACTGAGAATCTTAAATCAACCTGTCTTGCAAGACTTGCCCAGATAAAGACTATGGTTCTTTTGGCAGAAAATAATGGAATAATGCTTGATGATTCTGAGATCAAAGCTGCAGAGAGTGCTGCAAAAGAGTACTATGAAACTTTGTCTGAAGCTGATATTAAGGCGATGGACAATGTGACCCTTGATACCATACAGACGCTTTATGAAGAACATGCTCTTGCAGGAAAGCTTTATGAATATACTATAAGAGATATAAATCCTGAAGTCAGTGATGATGAAGCAAGAACACTTACTGTTCAGCAGATACTTCTTAAAACTTACGAGACTGATGAAAGCGGTAACCGTGTTGAGATGTCAGAAGAAGCTAAGGCAGAGATCTATGCCAAGATGCAGGATATTGAAAAGCAGCTTTTAGATGGTGCATCCTTTGAAAGCATGGTTGAGACATATAATGAAGCTGATGATGGAACTGTTTCCTTTGGTAAAGGGGAAGTCGACGAAAATCTTGAAACTGTTGCATTTAACCTGTCAACTGATGAGATTTCAGATATAATAGAAACAGAGGATGGTTACATGCTCATAAAGTGTGTTACAACCTTTGACAAGGAAGAAACAGAGCTTAATAAGGTCCGTATAGCTGAAGAGCGAAGAAGTGAAGCTTTTGCACAGGAGTATGATGAGTTTGCAAAGGGGCTTACAAGAGAGATCAACAGTCAGCTATGGGATAACATCTCTTTATGTGATGATCCTGAAGTAACAACCAAAGAATTTTTTGATATATACAATAAGTATTTTGAGGATTAAGTGACATGGGTAAAAGGGAGACCTGGATAGACAGCATAAAAGTACTTGCTTGTACGCTGATACTTGTGGGGCATCTGCTCCAGGGACTTCAGCGCACGGGGATACTTGTGCGCGAACCAAGGCTTACTTTTTTTATTTGGTTTATATACCTTTTCCATGTACAGTTATTCTTTTTGAGTAGCGGATATCTATATGCCAAAAGTGACAGGGGTACAGGCTTAATGTCATGGCTTGGAAATGTGGGATATAAGCTTGTGGCTCTTGGCGTTCCGTATTTTGTTTTTTCAACTATTACATGGCTTTTGAAAAACAGCTTTGTAGATCTTGTTAATATAAGGACAGGGCACTTGTGGTCCTTTCTTTTAAAGTCTCCGGCTCTTGCTCAGTACTGGTATTTATATACCTTGTTCTTTCTGTTCCTTTTTATTCCTAATATTAAAAATTCAAAAGTCCTTATGGTGATACTTTTGGGATTTTTCGTACTTTATCTTTTATCGAATAAATTTGTTGCCTTTTTTATTCCGTATTCTATGGCTCAGTATGGCTTTTGGTTTGTGCTTGGAATGATAATGCAGAATATGGGATTTGGTAATATAGCACCTAAAAAGAGAATACTTTTTACAGCTCTTGTATTTCTTATCCTGTTTACAGGCCTTTCAAGTGCTTTGTATTCTTATGGCTACAGAGCGACCTTCAGCGCATGGACACTTCTTCTTGGAACGCTTGCCTGCCTTGGTTTTACTATGCTTTTTAAATATATAGAAGCAAGCGGCATTACAAGCAGCAATGTTACAGTTTTGTCCAAATATACTTTTCCTGTATATTTATTACATACGATATATGCAGCAAGTGTCAGAACCCTGCTGATATATTTTGGAATAAGAGATGTTCAGCTTCATGTGGTTCTTGGCCTTATCGCTGGCACCATTGGATCAATAGTTACAGCATGGCTTTTTGAGAAGCTGGTTTATCCTGAGTTTGTATTTTATCCCTGGAAGGTTATAAAAAAGGTTAAGGATAAAAATGCCAGTGGTAAATAGATAAAGAGCAAAGTAAAAATACCAGTGGTAAATGGAAAATAATTAAGATGATAATACTACTGGAAAATGGAAAAACATAAGATGAAATACCAGTTTATAAAAGTTTAAGAACTAGGGAAAACCTTATAAACACTGCATTAGATGATTTTTGTTAGCACTCATGTCGTTTGAGTGCTAATTATTTATTGACTTTTGGTCAGACCAGAATTAATATTACTAAGTGAACAAATTTTAAGTAAATAGTACTTAAGGTACGAGGATTTGTTTTATCTAAAATACTTGCAGACATATATGTCTGTTTGATCTAATCTTTATCAAATATGAAGATTATATCCTAATATTTATGTTTCAGGAGGCATTAGGAATGGCAGGAAGAAAAGGTAATTTAAGTATCAATTCGGAGAATATGTTTCCGATCATCAAGAAATGGCTGTATTCAGACCATGATATCTTTTATCGTGAGGTAATCTCCAATGCTTGTGATGCTATCACAAAGGTCAGAAAGATGGATGCAATGGGAGATTATGAGATCCCTGAAGGATACAAGCCCAGAGTAGACGTTGTGCTTAACGATAAAGAGAAGACTGTTACTATTACCGATAATGGTATTGGTATGACTGCAGATGAAGTTGAGGAATATATTAACCAGGTAGCATTTTCCGGAGCTACAGCATTCCTTGAAAAGTACAAGGATAAGGCTTCAGATGATCAGATCATAGGTCATTTCGGACTTGGCTTTTATTCAACATTTATGGTATCTGAAAGAGTTGATATCGATACTCTTTCTTACAAGGAAGGTTCTACAGCAGTTCACTGGACATGCGATGGATCATCAGAATTTGAAATGTCAGATGGCTCTAAGGATAGCGTAGGAACAACAATCACACTTCATCTTTCAGAAGACTGCCTTGAGTTCTGTAATGAATATAAGGCTAGAGAAGTAATCCAGAAGTACTGCTCATTCATGCCTTATGAAATCTATCTTTCAAAGGTAGATGAGGATCGTACAGAGATCGTCAAAGAGTCAGAGAAGCTTGACAGCGATGTTGTTATTGAAGAAGTCAAGGAAGAAGCTAAGAACACAGACGATGCTAAGAAAGAGGAATCCAAGGAACCTGAAGAAAAGAAGTTCAAGATTCGTCGTCGTCCACAGCTTCTTAATGATATACATCCTCTTTGGACCAAGACTCCTAATGATTGCACCAAAGATGAATATCTTGAGTTTTACAGAAAGACTTTCAATGATTACAAAGAGCCTTTGTTCTGGATTCACCTTAATATGGACTATCCTTTCAATTTAAAAGGTATACTTTATTTTCCTAAGATCAACATGGAATTTGAATCTATTGAAGGTGTCATAAAGCTTTACAACAATCAGGTATTTATTGCTGATAACATCAAAGAAGTTATTCCTGATTATCTGATGCTTCTTAAGGGTGTTATTGATTGTCCTGATCTTCCTCTTAACGTATCAAGATCAGCTCTTCAGAATGATGGATTTGTAAAGAAGATCTCTGATTATATCAGTAAGAAAGTTGCTGATAAGCTTTCAGGCCTTTGCAAGACTGATAAGGATAATTACGATAAGTATTGGGATGATATAGCTCCTTTCATTAAATATGGTTACCTTAAGGATGAGAAGTTTGCGGAGAAGATCAATGATTTCATCATGTTCAAGGATCTTGATGGCAAGTACTCAACTCTTCCTGAAGCTCTTCAGATCAATAAGGAAGCAGAAGAAGAGGCTGCCAAGGAAGAAGCTGCAGATGAAAACGGCAATAAAGTTGATGTAGATGTTGTTGATGAAAACGGCGATACAGTTACAGATGACAATAAAGGTGAAGACAAGGCTTCTGATGATAAGGATTCTAAGGAAAAAGAGCCTCGTATTATCTACTACGTAACTGATGAACAGCAGCAGAGCCAGTATATAAACATGTTCAAGGCTCATAAGATGACTGCATTCATTCTTAATACAAATATTGATACACCTTTCATGCAGTCTATCGAACAGAAGAATGAGAACATCAAATTCCAGAGAATTGATGCAGATCTTACAGATACATTTACTTCAAAGACTTCCAAGAAGGCTGAAAAGGAATTAGAAGAAGCTGCTACAAAGCTTCAGGACAAGATGCGTAAGGCGGTTGATAACAATACCCTTACAGTTAAGATCCAGAAGATCAAGGATAAGAAGGTATCTGCAATCCTTACAGTTTCTGAAGAGAGCCGTCGTATGCAGGATATGATGAAGATGTATGCTCTTAATGGAATGGGTTCTATGCCTGATATGACTAAGGAAGGTCAGACACTTGTTCTTAATGCTAATCATCCACTTGTTAAGTATGTTATGGAGCATGAAGATGACAAGAACAATAAGATGATCTGCGAACAGCTTTATGATCTTGCGAGAATACAGAATGCACCTCTTTCAGGTGATGATATGCTTAAGTTCATTAACCGTTCCAATGATATTATGGTTCTTGTGACAGAAAATAATTGATTATTTAAATATTTAAAGTAAAAATCCCCGAAATACGTACAGGAGTGTATTTCGGGGATTTTTGTGGTATCATAATAATATTAAATGCTTAGTCGGGGGAAGTTTTTTTGAAAGATTGTATTGACCGGATTTTAAAAGGACAGTTTGAGTATGACAGAGGGGAGCTATCTTTTTCCTTCCAGCAGCTCGAACTTAATATACAAGAGGGCGAAGAGATAGAAGGTACTTTTATTGTTACGGGGCCCAAAGAGAAGATGTCCAAGGGAACAGTCTCATCTACAGAGATCAGAATGGAGATCCTTACAGACAGCTTTTTGGGTGAAAAGAGTGAGATATCCTATCGCTTTCACAGTGAAGGCCTTTCGGGCGGAGATGTCATAAAAGGCTATTTTAGAGTTGTCTCTAATCGTGGGGAGTATATGCTGCCTTTTAGCGTAAGTGTAGAGCAGCCCAAAATTTCTTCAAGCCTTGGGGATATCAGAAATCTTTTCCACTTTACCAATCTTGCAAGATCTGAGTGGGATGAGGCACTTCATCTTTTTTATTCAAATCAGTTCCATTTTATATTTAAGGGCAATGATGCCCAATATGAGAGTCTTTACAGGGGACTTGCCAAGGAGAATATGTCACAGCACAACATGGACGAGTTTCTTGTGGCAATCAATAAAAAGCAGCCTGTAACCATAGAGTGTGATGTTAAGAGCTTTGAAGAAGAGGCTCCTAAGGAGATCACTGACAGAAGTATTATCCTGACTAAGGGTGGATGGGGATTTGCTCATCTTAGAGTTGAATTTGAAGGAGACTTTCTCTTTGGAGATAAGACTTACCTTACTGATGATGACTTTCTTGGAAGTAAGGCCTATCTTCATTTCAGAATAGATCCTGAATATCTTCATGGCGGTAACAACTATGGATGCATAAAAATATCCAATGAGTATACTCATATTGAAGTACCTGTTACTGTAACATCGATCGATCATGACGAAGAAAAGCACAAAAGTTATATAAGAAAAAAGCGCCTTACGCATGAGCTTTTAAGATCCTATCTTGCTTTCAGAGGAAGAAGGGTGTCATCAAGACAGTGGATGGCTGATACAGGCAAGCTCATAAGCCGTATGTTTACCGAAGATCCTGATGATATAGAATTTAAGCTTTACGGTGTGCATTTCCTTATAACAGCAGGAAGAATGGGACAGGGGCAGTATATTCTTGAACAGATAATGCCTGAAATAGACAGGCTTGCCCGCCTTGGTACAGAGTATGGACAGCAGACTTACTGCTATTATCTGTATCTTCAGACTCTTATAAGCAGGGAAGAGTCTGATATACAAAAGGCTACTGAGCTTATAGAAGAGGTGTTTAAAAGACATCCTGATAACTGGCGTATAGCCTGGATACTGGGATATGTTTCTGATGAGTATTCTCTTAATCCGCAGAATAAGTGGATGCTTCTTCAGGGGCAGTATGAGCGCGGCTGTAATTCTCCTATTGTATATATGGATGCTTTTACAATACTTAAGAATAAGCCGGAACTCTTTTTACGAATAGATGACTTTACTATCTCTGTTCTTGAGTTTGCTGCAGATCAGGGAATACTTACTATACCTGTTATGGAACAGGTTACTTATCTTGCCGGCAATGTAAGGAATTATGATAAGCGTCTTTACAAGATACTTAAAGCCTGTAATGAAACACAGGAAAGCGACGAAGCACTCCTTGCCTTATGTTCACTTCTTATGAAGGGAGAAAGATGTGACAAGGACAGTTATACATGGTACAAAAAGGGCGCAAGTAAGCAGCTTCGTCTTACAAGGCTTTATGAATATTATATGATGTCCCTTCCGGAAGATGAGGATGGAAGAGCAGTTGATGATATTCCGAGGGTTGTACTTATGTATTTCTCATATCAAAGTAATCTTCCCTGGAATAAGAATGCTGTTTTATACAGATATGTATATGAACACAAGGATGATTATCCGGAGCTTTTTGAATCCTACAGATTCCAGATAGACAAGTTTCTTGTGGGAGAAATTGAAAAAAGACATATAAACCCGGCACTTGGATGGCTATACGAGCATGTTGTAACACCTCAGATGATAGATGCTCAGAATGCACAGAAGTTCCTTGCAATACTATATACCTGCAGAATAACTGTTGAAGATCCTGATATACGTGAAGTAATCGTTATATATGACAAGTGCAGAAGCCAGATGCATTATGATGTTGTTAACAGGGTATGTAATCTTCCTCTTTATGGAAGTGAATATACCATACTTCTTGCTGATGCTAATGGCGACAGACACGCAGCTTCTGCTCCGTATACTATTACAAAGGTGATGAATCCAAGGAATCTTTTGTCCCTGACTACGCCTTACATTCAGAGCGGTACTGAGAATCTTGACCAGTTTTTGTGTGAACTTGGAAGAAGTGCCTACACCATAACTTTAGAAAATGCTTCAAGATACAGGGATCTGGCTGATTCTGACGTGATAAGAGAAGATGTTAGGGCACAGATAAGATCTGACCTCATAAGATTTTATTATGAGAATGATTTTATGAGACAGCTGTCTGAATACCTTAATATTATTGAACCTGAGAAGCTTACTCAAAGGCAGCGCAGTGAGATGCTTGAACTTATGGTCCTTACCGGTATGTATGATAAGGCGATCAAGTGGCTGAGACGTTATGGATGCTACAAGATCGATCCTAAGATCATTATGCGTCTGTGTGGAAGAGCATTCGATGTGCAAAGGGATAGCGAAGATAAGATACTTGCAGAAATTGCCTGGTATGCTTTCCGCATGGGCAAATATGATGAGCCGACGCTTTTGTTTTTATGTAACAGTTTTGATGGAACCATCAAAGAGATGAGAGATCTTCTTAAGGCTTCAGATTCATACGGTATGGAGAACAGGGATCTTATAGAGAAGATTCTGGTACAGATGCTTTATACAGGCTCCTATCTTGGAGATCATGTTGATCTTTACAGAAGTTATGTAAGAACAGGAACATTTATAGATCTTGAGATAGCATATCTTGCTCAGTGTTCTTATGATTATATGGTAAGGGATAAGGTTACTGAGCCTTATATTTATAACCGTATAGAAGCTTTACATAAGAATGGTATTGAGCTTCCTATAGTTACCAAGATGGCTTATCTTAAGTTCTTTGCTTATATAAGCTCTGCAGAAAGAGATACTTTAGCCAAAAACTATTCTGATCAAAAAGATGTAAGCATCTTAAGAAATAATGAGGTTTGTAAAGATTTTCTCAAGACCCTTATAACTAATGATCTGTATTTTGATTTTTACAAAAACTATACCGGAATATCTACTCTTATGTATTCGTTTGCAGACAGGGTGATTCTTGAGTATCATACAAGACCTAATATAAGATGCAGAGTTCATTATATGATGGTAACTGATAAGGGCGATATAGAAAATGGTGAGTATCTCGTTCAGGACCTTAAAGAGATGTATGACGGAATCTATGCTGCTAACTTTATACTCTTTTATGGAGAACAGATTCAGTACTATATAACTGAAGATCCAGAGCAAAGACTTGATGAGAATGGCCACGTAAAGCCTCAGATTCTTACTGAAAGCGGCGCTTTGTCGGTTGCAGATGAGAGTTTTACTGAAGGCTCAAGGCATGGTATGTATGGCCTTATCAATGATGTGATGATGTCTGAAGCACTTAATGATGACAAGGCCCAGTTCAAGCTTGCATCAGATTATTATAAGAACAAATTCCTTGTGGAGGAGTTTTTTAAACCTGTATGATATTTGATACTAAAAAATCTAAAAGCTATGTACTTGGATATGACCTATCTGATTCCTTCTGCCAGATTTCCTATCTGTCATCGGATTCTGATATGCCGCAGACTCTTTCTGTCCTTGCGGGAGCGGAACTTTATAATATTCCAACTGTTCTTTCCAAGGAAAAGGGGACTTCTAACTGGTATTATGGCAAGGATGCTGTTAAGAGAATAAAAGAAAATGATGATATTGAGATAAATGATCTTGTTCAAAAGGCAAGAGAGGGATCTGTTGTAAAAGTTGATGGGACCGAGTACAGTCCTGTTGCGCTTCTTGCTCTTTTTATAAAAAGAAGTCTGTCTCTATTGTCCATGGAAATGTCGATGGAACTTGTCAAATCGATAGTCTTTACGGCAAGAGACCTTGATGAAAAGATGGTGGAAGTCCTTGCTATGGTAGTCGATAAGCTGGGGCTTGATGGCTGTGATGTACTATACCAAAGCTATGAAGAAAGTTTGTATTACTATATGCTGTATCAGTCTGATGAACTTAAAAAGCAGAATGTTATAGCTGTAAGTTATGATTTTGGCAGGATGTATGTATATCTGCTTAGGTTCAACAGGGGACTTAGTCCCATTGTCGCATGTGTTGATACTTCATATTATGATGATCTTGCCCTTGCAGATCCTGAGCTTCCTGCTTCAGACGAGAAGATAGATATGATGGATGAGCAGCTGTTGTTCCTTTTGAGACATCATATGGAAAATATTGTTGTAAATTCCGTATATCTTCTTGGAAGTGGCTTCAGATCTCAGTGGATGCAGAAGAGCCTTAAATTCCTTTGCATGGGAAGAAGGGTGTTTCTTGGTAATAATCTTTTTTCTAAAGGTGCGAGTATAGCTGCAAGAGAGAAGATATGTCCAAGCGACTTTGTTTCTGATTATGTTTTCTTAAGAAAGGATAAGCTATTTTATAATATCGGAATGCTTGTGGATAAATCAGGCAAAGAAGTATATCATGCACTTCTTGATGCAGGAATATCCTGGTATGATGCAGCTGCATCCATAAGCGTTATACTTGATACAAAGCCTGAGCTTAAACTTATTATGACTTCTGTTATAGAAGGAACGCAGCATGAAGAAGTTTTAGAGCTCAAGGACCTTCCGGAACGTCCTGACAGGACCACAAGACTTAGGATAGATCTTCGCATGAAGTCTGAAGAGATACTTACTGTATATGTTGAAGATCAGGGATTCGGAGAGATATATCCTTCAAGCGGTACTACATGGAGCTTTGATGTTTCATGCAGAAGAGACTTAGAAATAGAAAATATTATCTGAAAAAATAGTATTTTAGTAAATAGTATTTGAGTAGTACATAGATGGAGTTTGTATGAGCAATGTCAAAATGTGTGTCGGTGCAAGATCAGATACACCGTATTATATGAAACACTTTGATAAGCAGCTTTATACCATTGAAGAGCTGTGTTATGTCATAACCAATAATGCTTTTATGCTTGAAGATGATGATATTGATGAAAATCTTATTGAATGGATAAGGGACAGACTTCACCTTCAGCCTCTTTCAGATATGCTTATAAAATTAAAGGATCAGAATGCCGGCTTATCTGAAATTGTAATGAATATCCTTATATATGTTGGATATAACACAGAAGAAGAGATAAGAGAAATAAGAAATCTTCTCGAACAAAGCTCTCACATGGATCAGTTCGACAAGAAATTTAATAAAGCCCGTATGTTCCTTGATAAGGGTAAGCTTTCAAGTGCTGAACAGGAGTACAGGTACCTTGAAGAGAATCTGCCGGAAGGTGCTGTTTCTGAGCTTTCCGTAGTTTATCATAATCTTGGAGTTATTTATGCCAGGAAGTTTTATTTTATGGAAGCAGCGGACTGCTTTAGAAAAGAGTATGATCTTATTCATACCAAAAGTGCGCTTATGTCATATATGTATGCCGTAAGAATATGTATGACAGAGAAGCAGTACGTCGATTATATGGCTGACAATAAAGATGCATATCTTCTGTCAATGGAACTGGAGAAGAAGATGAGTGATGCAGGGCTTATATATGATGCGGGAGACGACAAGCATCAGCTTGCTACGCTTTCTGTTTACAGAACAGAGGGCAATCATACAGCCTATAAAAATGGAATGAATGAAATAATAAGCAGCATGAAAGAGGATTACAGGAAGATGTGTACTTGAATCTGGTATTCAAGAATAATTCGCAGCTGAAGTGCTTTTATAGCTTCGGGAAAGGAAGACCATGGGATTTTTGGACTTGTTTCGCTCGAAAAAAGATGATGAAGACCTGGAACTTTCGGATGTTTACGAAGATGAAGAGAAAGATTCTTTAGAAGAATCTGAAAAAGAAAAACTTCATCGCGAAAGACATGAAGTAGGAGACTGGGAAAAGGTAATCTACTCAAGAGATGGAGTAAATATAGATGATGCCGCTTCACGGAGAAGCTATGTTCAAAGCTGTCTTACGCAGATGGAAGAGGGCAGCAGGCAGATCGAAGCACTTCAATATGAATACAGAACTGTGACCGGATACCTCCACGACATGGAGCTTCTTAATGAACTTCCAAAGGATGAACGTAATACTATCAATGAGTATGCCAGAAAAATCTATGAAAATGAAGAACAGCGCCAGCAGTACCTGAAACGTAAAAGTAAGATGACAGACAAAGAGTATGAACGCGTTGAGAAGCTTCAAGGGCAGGGTAGTGATATCATAAACAAGATGAAGGAATCTGAAGACTATCACAGGAAGATAAGAAAAGATCTTATCAGACTTGATAATGAACGTCAGGCTTATGATTACAGAAAATCAGAAGCCGATAAAGCACTTGTTACTAATAGAAATCTTTCTATATTTACAGTAATAGCTCTTGTGGTGATCCTTATAGTACTTGTAAGTTTGCAGACAGTCATGAGACTTGATGTTACTCTTGCATATATGCTTGTAATACTTGTAGCGGCTTTGTCAATTGTTGGGCTTTATATGAGACATGGCGCCTGTATGCAGGAAAGGAAGACTGTAAGAGCTGCCAAGGCACGTCTTATACAGCTTCAAAATACTGTTAAAGTCAGATATGTCAACAATCTGAATCTCCTTGATTATATGTATTTAAAATATGGGGTTGAATCCAGCAGTCAGCTCCAGTCAATGATGGATCGTTATCGTGAAGAGAGGGCTCAGCGAATCCAGTTTGAAGAAGCCGAGAAGCAGCTTGCTGATGATCAAAGAGAACTTCTTCGCGCGCTTCGCTACTCTCAGGTTAAGTCACCTGAAATATGGCTGCATCAGCCGGAGGCGCTTATTAATCATAATGAAGAAGTAGAAGTTCGTCATAATCTTATAGTTCAAAGACAGTCCCTTAGAAAGAGAATGGATTATAACAGAGAGATGGTAATAGGTGGAGCTCGTTCTGAGATTGAGGATCTTGCCAGAAGCTATCCCCGCTACGCCAATGAAATTCTTGATCAGGTTGCAAGATTCCAGGGAGTCGAGCTGTAAGAATCATTTATTTTCATTTTCGCATTAAGAATACTCTCGTATGCCTGCTGACAGATTGCTGATAAAACATTTTGAACATCTGTTCAAAAAAGCTTGATTAAATCGGTGAGATTTGCTATAAATGTAAAGGCGATTGCATTAAAAATATCTTGATGTTTTATGTATAAGATATTATTTATAGTATATCGCAAATATAATTACTACCTTGATATGTATTGTCAGATAGTTTGATGCTGATCTATATTCAGATGTATCTGATAGTATTATAAAGGCGAGAATTATTTGTATATTGATAGCAAAGGTCAGGAGGATGTTATGAGTACGGATCGTTATTCCAGTCCATTATCTGAGCGTTATGCAAGCCCTCAGATGCAGTATATTTTTTCACAGGATAAGAAATTCAGAACATGGAGAAGGCTCTGGATTGCGCTTGCAGAAACTGAAAAGGAACTTGGACTTGGTATTACTCAGGAACAGATAGATGAGATGAAAGAGCATCAGGATGACATCAATTATGATGTTGCCAAAGCTCGTGAGAAAGAGGTTCGTCATGACGTTATGAGTCATGTATATGCTTTTGGTGTTCAGTGCCCTAAGGCAAAGCCTATTATTCACCTTGGTGCTACTTCATGTTATGTTGGTGATAATACTGACATTATTATAATGACTGAAGGTTTAAGACTTGTTCGTAAGAAGCTTGTAAATGTTATAGCTGAGCTTTCAAAGTTTGCTGATGAGTATAAGAGCCTTCCTACACTTGGCTTTACACATTTCCAGCCTGCACAGCCTACAACAGTAGGTAAGAGAGCTTGTCTCTGGCTTCAGGACTTCACATATGATCTTGAAGATCTTGATTATGTACTTGATAATATGAGACTTCTTGGATGCAAGGGTACTACAGGTACACAGGCATCATTTTTAGAGCTCTTTGAAGGCGACCTTTCAAAGGTTGATAAGCTTGATCCTATGATCGCTGAGAAGATGGGCTTTAGTAACTGGGTCAGCGTATCAGGTCAGACTTATACACGTAAGATTGATGTTAAGGTTGTAAATGTTCTTGCAGGAATCGCTGAGTCTGCTACCAAGATGGCACAGGATATAAGACTTCTTCAGCACCTTAAGGAAGTTGAAGAGCCATTTGAAAAGAGCCAGATCGGTTCTTCTGCTATGGCTTATAAGCGTAATCCTATGAGATCAGAGCGTATTTGCTCTCTTGCAAGATATGTGATGGTTGATACACTTAATCCTGCGATCACAGAGGTATCTCAGTGGTTTGAGCGTACACTTGATGATTCTGCTAATAAGAGACTTTCAGTTCCGGAAGGCTTCCTTGCAACAGATGGTATCCTTGATCTGTGCCTTAACGTAGTTGACGGACTTGTTGTATATCCTAAGGTAATTGAAAAGCGTCTTATGTCTGAGCTTCCATTCATGGCTACAGAGAATATCATGATGGATGCTGTAAAGGCAGGCGGAGACCGTCAGGAGCTTCATGAAAGAATCAGAGAGCTTTCTATGGAAGCTGGCAAGAATGTTAAGGTTGAAGGTAAGGATAATAACCTTCTTGAGCTTATAGCTGCTGATCCTGCATTCCATATGTCACTTGAGGATCTTCAGAAATCAATGGATCCTTCCAAATATGTTGGATGCAGTGCTCACCAGGTAGAAAAGTTCCTTGGTGAAGTGGTTGCTCCTATACTTGAAGCTAATAAGGATGAGCTTGGAGTAAAAGCTGAGATCAACGTTTAAAAAGTGACTTCTTAAATGAAATAACAAAGAGTAATGACTATATAATTAGTCTTATATAAATAGTCTTATATATATATTTATATAAAAAATCATTCTTACGAAAAATGCGTAGCAACTTGCTACGCATTTTTTGCGCGCATTTTTATCTATAATAATAAACAGTTTTTACTAAAATAAATTGGCTATATTTTATAAAAATGTAAAGAAAAGCATCTTTTTGGTCTTTAAATTCTAAAACAGTCTTGCAAAGAAGCTGTATACCCCATATAATTTAGAAATTAGTAAAGTAATTTATTTAGACACAAACAAATAAAACAAATTTGCTTGCAAGGAGAAAAATGCTCTCTTTAGCAGCCAAGAAACGAGGTCAATGATGGGAGATACAAATCTTAAATTCAATGAACCATGGATACTTCAAAGAGCAGACCCTTATGTAGTGAAGAGTGATGACGGCTGGTATTATTTTACAGCTTCAATTCCTACATATGACAGAATCGCATTAAGAAGATCCAAAACTCTGTATGGTCTTAAGGATGCAGAAGAGGTAACCATATGGACTAAACATAAGACAGGTCCTATGGGGGATCATATATGGGCACCTGAACTTCACTTTGTTATGGGTAAATGGTACATCTACTTTGGAGCAGGAGAGGCGGAGAATAAGTGGGCACTTCGTCCCTATATTCTTGAGTGTCAGGGCAGTGATCCTATGAAGGATGAATGGGTTGAAAAGGGTATCCCAAAGGCAGCCAAGGATGATGAGTTTTCATTTAAAGCATTTTCACTTGATGCAACAGTTTTTGAAAATAAAGGCAGATGGTACTACGTCTGGGCAGAAAAGGTTGGCGTAGGAAGACAGATTTCCAATCTCTATATAGCAGAAATGGAAAATCCTTATACTTTAAAGACTGTACAGGTACTTCTTACAACTCCTGATTACGACTGGGAGAGAGTTGGATTCTGGGTTGATGAGGGACCTGGCGTTATAAAGAGAAATGGTAAGATCTTTTTGACCTTCTCATCAAGTGAGACAGGAATAGCTTACTGTGTTGGTATGCTTACAGCTGATGAAAACAGTGATCTTCTTGATCCAAGATCCTGGGATAAGTCAAGATATCCTGTTCTTAAATCTGACGAAGAAAAGGGCATATATGGACCAGGCCATAATTCATTTACGGTTGATGAAGATGGCAACGATATTATGGTCTATCACGCTCGTACAGAATCTGTGATAGTTGGAGATCCTTTGTACAATCCTAACCGACATGCATTTTTAATGCCGATTAAATGGGATAACGACGGAAATCCGGTATTTTCATTTGATAACGAAATTGGGAGATGATATGGAAAAGCTTTTGAATAGTAATAATCTTATTGCATGGTATCCATTTGATGATAAGGATAATCCGGGCAAAGATGAATCGGGTAATAATAAGGATGCTATGGCGCTTGGAGAAAAAGCTCCGTTTATTGAAAATGTTAATGGAGTAGACGCAGCAGTTTTCCAGGGAGGAGAAGAAGGTACTTCATCATATTTTGAACTTCCTGAAAGTGTCTTTGATAAAGTAAATGACATGACAGGACTTTCAATTTCTGCATGGGTTAATCCATGCGGAAAGCAGGCCGGCTGGGAGAGAATTTTTGACTTTGGAAAGGATCAGAACGGTCCTTATCTGTTTCTTACAAGATTTTTAAGAGGCATATGTTATGAAGAGTCAGATCTTCCGGCTGATGCAGGTAAGCCTGCGCCAATGGGGAAATGGACACATGTTGTTATGACGATAACTCCTTCGATGGAAGGAACAGCATCTAGCGCAGGTCCAAGACTTTATGTAAGCGGAGAGCTTGCTTCAGATGGGATGATAAGCCAGACTTCAAGCGGAAATTATAAGATATTCAGAAGCTTTATGGATATGCTTTCAAACGGAAGCTTTACAAGAAACTATATTGGAAAATCTCAGTATGAAGTTGATCCATATTTTGAAGGAGCAATATCAGACTTTAGAATTTATAATAAGGTTCTTTCACAGGAAGAGGTTATAGATCTTTTATGCGAGAGGCTTTCGGATGAGCAGATCCTTAATGTAGCAAGAGATAAGTTTCTTAATAAGCCTCTTGATATGATCACAGATCATTTGGATCTTCCTAAAACACTTATGAAGGGCAAAGTAGATGTAAGCTGGGATATAAAGCCTGAAGGTATCATCGATGAAAAAGGCGATCTTGGCCCTATCAAAGATGCGGTAAGTCTTACAGTAACAGCTAATCTTAAAAAAGGTGATGCTTCCATTTCTAAAAGCTACAGATCAGAAGCTGTTCCAGCAGGAACAATTCCATATGAACTTACTGTTCATACCAATGAAGATGTTTTAGATATAAGTAAAACTTTGTTTGGACTTTTCTTTGAAGATATAAATCATAGTGCCGATGGCGGAATATACGCAGAACTTGTTCAAAACAGAAGCTTTGAAAATTTTACTTTTAATAATTATAGTGCCAAAAGTGCCGAGAACGGAATATCAGGAGGAAAGAGCTATGCACCGCTTTCATACTGGTTCGGAGATACTGATAAGGTAGAAGTTCTTGATGAGGACACATTAAGTGAATCCCTTGGTTATGATAAGACCTGTAACCTTCATTATATAAAAGCAAGGAGTGATGCTAGGCTTATAAATCACGGATTTTGCGGAGAAAAAGGCGAATGTGCCATGGCTTTTACAATTGGAGACTATTACGATTTTTCCATCTATGCAAAATCAGCTAATGATACATGTATAGAAATAGTATTGCAGGATTCAAAAGGCCGTGATGTATCAGATAAGACTATTATAAAAGTAGAAGGTGGCAAGGACTGGAGCAAGTATACTCAAAGAATAAAAATATCCTGTAAAGATATTTTAGATAATAATAAAAGTCCATTTATGGGTCAGCTTCTTTTAGGTTTAAGTAAAGGCTGCTGCATAGATATGGTATCTCTTATTCCTGAAAAGGTATGGGGATTAAACAAGGAAGCTGATTCAAAGAGTGCTAATGATAATTATAAGGGTAATCCCAATTATCGTCTTCGCCCTGATATAATGCAGAGTCTTGTAGATATGCATCCTTCATTTATAAGATTCCCTGGCGGCTGTATTTCGGAAGGCTCATATACTTGGGAGAATGTGTATGACTGGAAGGATTCAGTAGGAGATGTTGCAATAAGACGGGAAAACTTCAATGTCTGGGGCTATAACATGACAATGGGACTTGGCTATATGGAATATTTCCAGATGGCTGAAGATCTAAACGCAGAGCCTCTTCCTGTTATGGCTTGCGGAGTTTTGTGCCAGGCGCGTAGTGATTATGCAAATCCTGCAGGAGGAAGCCTTAGAGAGAAGTATATAGAAGGTTTCATAGACCTTATTGATTTTGCCATAAGTACAGATTTTGAAAATAACAAGTGGGCAAGCCTTAGAAAGAGCATGGGCCACGAGAAACCGTTTGGTCTTCATTATCTTGGCGTAGGTAATGAAAACTGGGGCGATGAATTTTTTGCTAACTTTGAGATCTTTTATAAGAGGATAAAGGATCATTTGGATAAAGTATATCCGGGATATCCGCTTGTTATCGTATCTACTGCAGGTGCTCAGGCTGATGATGATGCTTATAAGATCGGATGGCAGTTCTTATATGGAAAGCATAAAGGCGTAGATTCTTATATGTTTACTGATGGTACAAAGTCTTTTGAAGAAAAGATTGACTGGTACAAATACAAAGAAGACTACATTGATACCATTGTTGATGAGCATTATTACAGGTCCAATGATTATCTTCTTGAAAATGTTGACAGATATAACTACTACCAGAGAGCTTATAAAAATGATGCAAATGGTAAGAAAGTCATAGATGAAGACAAGTGTCCAAAGGTATTTGTTGGAGAGTATGCATCTACTGACAAAAATACTTTAAAGGGTGCGATAGCAGAAGCTGCTACCATGATCGGATATGAAAGAAATTCTGATGTTGTAAGAATGGCATCTACAGCGCCATTGTTCAATCAGATAGCAACGGACGGAACATATAGGTGGACACCTGACTGTATATGGTTTGACAAAACTAAAGTATATAGAACTCCTACATATTTTGTTCAGCAGCTCTTTATGACTAATCAGGGAGAAAAGCTTTTAAAACTTGATGAAAGAAAGATTGAAGGCGGAAAGATGACGCCTTTAAAGCCTCATGGAGGCTTTACGCTGTCAGCATCAAATGGAAGAGTAAAGTTTTTGGATATAAATGTTACTTCTAATATAGATAAAGAAGTGATCTATCACAAGGATTATAACGAAGGAATAGTACTTGATGGAACAAGTAATACTAAATATCTTCTTTTTGATGAAGTAGATGGCTTTGATCTTAGCGATTATACAGTAAAAGTAAGGGCTGTAAAGCTTGATGAAGATGCAGTGATCGAGATTGGATGCGGCTTTACAAAAGAACCCGGGGATTTTGATGAATCCAGGATAAGTCTGTTTAAGTACTGCATAGGAGATAGCATAAATGGAACAGGACTTAAGGTTTATAAAAACGGTCTTGAAGGCTATACCATGGGTGACTATTCATCAAGCGTCTATGCAGGTAATCTAAGAGCCTGTCATATGGAGAAAGTGGATATAGGAGCTGAAGTATCAGCATCTTTATCCTTTGGCGGCGATAATGGAAAGAAGATCACAGCCTTTTTCGAAAATGGCGGATCTGTTTTGGGAGATCTTACTTATAAGCTTGAAAGCTATAACAGAGACATTTTTGCATCAGCAGTTAAAGATGAAGAATACATTTATCTAAAACTGGCTAATGCAACGGATATAAAAAAGGAAGTTAAGATACTATTCGAAGGAAATAGTTTAGGTAAAGCTCAAGGTATAGTGCTTAGTGCTGACCCTGACCTGGTTGATGTTCCAAATGTCAATGTTCCTGAGACAATCCTTCCAAAGGCTTATGAAATAAGCCTTTGCGATAATATTACTAATATAAAACTTGATCCCTGGTCCTTAAATATAATCAAGATTCACAGGTGATTTTTAACTGAATCTAAAGATACTATATATCGCTATATTGCAAGGCCTAAAAGTGCACAAAAATAAAGCTATCTTTTCTATATAGATAAAAGTAAAATTCTATTGAAAAATCTAAAATTGGGATGTAAGCTTTATATGATAAAAGTGAATTATTTAATAAAAATCTAAAATACAGAAATAAGTAAAACCAATCTTATTACTTGGGGAGCTGTAAAATGGCATTAGTAAGGGGAAATTCTTTTAGCAGTATCAAGAAAACATCAGTTTTATTGACTGCTCTTGCGGTTTTGACATCTTTTATTGGACAGACATCTGTATTGTCTGTCCAGGCATCAGAAACAGATTCAGCTGATATAACAGCTGATACATCTGATTCTCTGGATTCTTCTGTAAGTAGCGAAAATGCTTCTGAGGAATCAGAAGAGTCAAGCCTTCAGCGACTTTCAACCAATTACACAACTATAAGTCAAAAGTATACTTCATCAGGATATCAGGGAGATGATGTTACTTACAAGATGGAAGATGTCCTTAATAAGGACTATGTGTCTTTACTTACAGATGATTCTTATGATTATAGTGACGGAAGCGTAGTAAATGTAACTCATGGTGATTCATTTGAAGTAACTGTAAATGTTCCTGAAGATGCATTATATGAAATAGGTTTTGACTATCTCTCTTATGATGAATCAATCCTTCCTTTGGAAATAGCATTCATGGTTGATGGTGATTATCCTTTTTATGAGACTAGAAGCCTGACACTTGAAACTACCTGGGTTTCTGAACAGGAGACAGATGTTGACCGTTATGGTAATGAGATAGTAGCTCTTCCTACTAAGCTAATACAGTGGGAACATAAGGAACTTGGTGATTCAAGCTATCGTTATTCAGAACCGCTTCTTGTGGAACTATCAAAAGGAGAACATACATTTGAGATCTCTGTAAAAGAAGGTTCCATGCTTCTTGGAGATATAACACTTTCTTCTCCAATAGAGATTACAGAATATACCGGTTCAGAAACAGCTGAGGGTGATTCTCTTATCGTTATAGAGGGTGAAGACTTTACCTATCGTAATGACTCATCAATACATGCTGTAGGCGAGTTTGACAATTCTCTTAGTCCTCTTTCAGCCAAGCAGACAGTTTTGAATGTGATCGATGAAGATTCATTTAATACTGCAGGTCAGAGAGTCACATACAGCTTTAATGTTGAAAAAGCAGGATATTACAATCTTGCAATGAATTACAGACAGTCAGAAAAAAATGACTTTCCTGTATTCCTCGATATAAGGATCGATGATGAAATCCCAAATACAGCATTTGAATCTTATTGGCTGACCAAGTCAACGAAGTTTTCTACCAAAGCTTTTACAGATTCTGAAGGAAATGCACTCAGTGTATATCTTGAAGAAGGCGAGCATACTATATCAATGACTATTAGTGCTGAGAATATCAGATATGCTCTTGAAGAAGTTGACAGGATCATGTCTGAGATAAGCGATCTGTCACTTGAAGTTACTAAGGTTGCCGGCACTAACAAAGATAAATATCGTGATCTTAAACTTACAAGATATATTCCTGATCTTCAGGAAAGACTTCAGGGATGGGTAGATGATCTTTATTCAATAACCGAGCAGGCGCAGGTTTATGTTGATGCTGATGATCCAAGCGAAGTTGCAGCTTTTTCATATCTTCTTATAGCTGCTGATCAGCTTCAGACGCTTGCAGATGAACCTGATGAACTTGTTTACAGAGTAGATGAACTTTCAACAAGTGTTAATTCTATAAATACTCAGATAGCTAACTTTGTTGACATCATGAATGACAATGATCTTGCTATTGACAGAATATATCTTTTCCAAAATGATACAAAGCTTCCATCTGGCCTTAACTTCTTCGAAGGACTTATGATGAGCGCCAGGAGATTTGTATATTCCTTCTTTGGACAGAGCTATTCAGCAAGTAATACAGATGAGTCTCACATTCAGGTTTGGGTTAACAGACCCAGACAGTATGTTGAGATCATGCAGAAAATGATCGATGAAGAGTTTACTCCTTCGACAGGAATAGAAGTAGATCTTTCGATCATGACAGATGCTCAGAAGCTGATATTGTCTAATGCTTCGGGTGATACTCCTGATATAGCGACAGGTATAAATTATTCAATACCTTTTGATCTGGCGATAAGGGGAGCACTCGTTGATCTTACTAAGTTTGATAACTATAAGGAAGTGTTCGGAAGGTATTCGGATGGCCTTTTGGTTCCGTCTGTTGTAGGCGATGGGCTTTATTCTCTTCCGGAGACAATGAACTTTTATGTAATGTTCTACAGGACTGATGTTCTTGAAAAGCTTGGGCTGGAAGCTCCTGATACTATGGATGAACTTATAGCAATGCTTCCTGATCTTCAGATGAGAGGTCTTAATGTTTACTATCCTACAGCTGCAATGCTTGCTATGAGGAACTTCCATGGAACGACACCTCTTATTTTTCAAAATGGTGGAGAGCTTTACGGAGATACAGCTCTTGATATAGAGCTTGATTCTGAGGCATCAGTAGAAGGATTTACACAGCTTACAGAACTTTTTACTTTATATGATCTGCCTGTAGATGTACCTAATTTCTACCAGCATTTTAGAAATGGCGATCTTCCTATTGGTATCGCGGATTTCAATTCCTATAACCTCATACTTAACGCTGCTCCTGAAATAGCGAACTCATGGGAAATATCTCTTGTTCCGGGAATCGTTGATGAAGAGACAGGCGAAGTTCTCAGGTATATGTCAGGTGGCGCAGAAAGTACCGTAATGTTCTCATCAGATGATGAAAGGGAACAAAAGGCATGGGAGTTCATGGACTGGTGGTCAAGCACAAGTGTTCAGGCTGAGTTTGGTCAAAGACTTCAGATTCTCTATGGTGATGAATATATCTGGCCTACAGCTACTCTTGATGCATTCATGCTCCTTCCATATCCTACAGATGACAAGGATGTAATCCTTGAACAGGCACAGAATATTTTGGAAGCACCAAGACTTCTTGGAAGCTACATGATGGAAAGAGAAGTTTCAAATGCATTTAATGATGTAGTAGTAAATGGTGAATCCGTAAGATCTGAGATAGATGAGACGGTTAAATCTGTTGACAGAGAGACAAGAAGAAAGCTTGAAGAATTTGGATATATAGATTCTGATGGCAATGTTCTTGAAGAATATATAACACCTTCTGTTGATAAGGTCAGAGAAATAATGGAGCGATAAGAATAGCAATCATTTCTATCATAAAAAGGGGAAACAAAGAAAATGTTTTTGCAAAAAGCCAAGGTAGGGGCCAGATCACATTCAAATAAGGCAGGATATTTGTTTACAGGTCCTTATGCGATTCTTTTCATAATATTCATACTGACACCTGTTATTACTGCAATAGGTCTTAGCTTTACAAACTTTAATACGATTCAGGCTCCAAGCTTTGTCGGCTTTCTGAATTATGTAAATCTTATAACAGCTGATGATGTGTTCATGAAGTACGTACTTCCAAACACTGTCAAATATGCTCTTATAGTTGGTCTTGGAGGATATGCTCTTGCTTTTCTTCTTGCCTGGGCACTTTCAAATCTTACTAAAGGACCCAGAACAATATTTGCACTTATATTGTATTCACCAAGTATGACAACAGGTGTTGCAATGGCAGTTTTGTGGAAGATCATGTTCACAGGCGACCAGACAGGTTATATCAATTCATGGCTTATGGATATAGGAGCAATAGATGAGCCTATCATCTGGCTTTCAAGCTCTCAGTACCTTCTTCCTATAGTTATAATAATTGGACTCTGGTCCAGTATGGGTATTGGCTTTTTGTCTATCCTTGCAGGACTTTTGAATGTTGATGAGAGTTTGTATGAAGCAGCTGCAATAGATGGTGTTAAGAACAGATTTCAGGAAATGATCTATGTAACGATTCCTTCCATGAAACCACAGATGCTGTTTGCAGCAGTAATGCAGATAGTTGGTGCTTTCCAGAACGGTACGATTTCTACAATGCTTGCAGGTAATCCTACACCGGGTTATGGAGCACAGCTTATCGTAAACCACGTTGAGGACTATGGATTTATAAGATATGAGATGGGTTATGCTGCAGCTGTATCAGTTGTCCTTCTTCTTATAGTTCAGGCATTCTCTGTATTCTTTAACAGGTTATTTGGTAGTGCAGATGAATAAGAGGTTGAAAGAACTTTGATCTTGCAGAAGGGATGCTGCAAATAGACTATAAATTCGCAATATGAGGTGAAAAATGGCTGCTTATAGAGGACACCGGACTAATCCGGATAAATTTGAAAAAGGACAGATAAAGATCTATTTATTAATACTTCCAATGGTTCTTTTGACGGGACTTCCAATCGTTTTCATAATATTTCATGCTTTTAAACCTATGGAAGAGCTGTTTGCATTCCCGCCTAAGTTTATTACAACCAATCCGACACTTGATAACTTCTCAAAGCTTGCCAAGGCTTCAAGAAGTGCAAGTATTCCGCTTAGTAAATATGTATTTAACAGTATATTCATAACGATTGTATCTGTGACTGCTTCACTTCTTTTTTCTACAATGGCAGCATATGCACTTTCCAAGCTTAAGTTTAAGGGAAGAACCATAATGATGCAGATCAACCAGATAGCACTTATGTTCGTAGCTGTAGCTGTTATGATCCCGAGATATCTAATTGTAAATAAGCTTGGCCTTATAGATACATACCTTGCAGAGATACTTCCGCTTATCGCTGTTCCTGTAGCCTTGTTCCTTGTAAAGGGGTTCGTAGATCAGGTTCCGGATTCGCTCATTGAAGCAGCTTATCTTGATGGAGCATCTGAGTGGAAGATATATACAAGCATCATTATTCCTCTTATAAAGCCTGCCATTGCTACTGCAGCTATTCTGGTATTCCAGCAGGTATGGACCAATATAGAATATGCTAATTATTACATCAATGACGATTCACTTAAATCACTGGCATTTTATATGAACACTCTTACAAGTGCAACGACTACTAATACTGTAGCAGGACAAGGTATAGCAGCTGCCGCTTCACTTATCATGTTCCTTCCAAACCTGATCCTTTTCTGTATCCTTCAGAACAGCGTCATGAACACAATGGCAACATCAGGTATTAAGTAAAGTATAGGAACCTTAGTTGAAAATTTATTTTTCAAAAAGAGGATCTAAATAGATTGCTCATACGAATTGGCGTCGCAAGGCTCCGTCAATATCGAAAATAAAAGTCTATCCTTGCAGTTGAGGCATGAGGTTAAAAGTGAAAACTACATTTGTAAAAAAGCAAACGAATCACAGGTTACGAAATACCTTTAAAAAAGCATTTGGTATAGTGCTTACAAGTTTATGTCTTACTTGCACTTTAGGAGGAATGACTGCAAATGCAGATGCTCCTTATAAGACCTATACCGTAGATGGCTATAACTCAGTTACAGAGACTCAGACAGCATACCTTCCTTATAAGACAATAACCAAGATCGGTGATGAAGCACTTCTTACTCCTACTGATTTTACACTTCTTGATGATGGAACTATGTATGTTCTTGATAGCGGCAATAAGAGAGTTGTAGTAGGAGATTCTGATGGAAATCTTATTACAACTTTTGGAGAAGGAACACTTGTTAATCCAAAAGGTATATATGTTACAGATGAGCATATCACTTACGTAGCTGACAGAGATGCAAAGTCCATATTTGTGTTTGATGAAAACGGGGAACTTATTCATACATATGGAAGACCTGATGTGCCGATGTACGGTGATGCTCTTGATTTCCTTCCTCTTAAGATAGTAGTTAATTCATCAGGAACTATGTATGTGGTATGTGAATCCAATACAAATGGTATAGTCGAGATCAGCCCGGTCGATGACGGAACTTTCCTTGGATATTTTGGTACAAATGCTACTAATGCTTCATTATGGACAATTGTCTGGAGAGCCCTTCTTACAGATGCACAGCGTGCAAAGATGGTAGGTAATATTCCTGCAACTCCAGATAATATGGCGATTGATGAAAAGGGTATCATCTACACAGTAACAAGAGGTGAGGGTGATGATACTATAAAGCGTCTTAATATAGCAGGCGTAAATATGATAACTGAGCCTGGTAAGAGTGATACGGTTCCGGCTGCAATAGCTGTTGGTAATCACGATAACTTCTTCGTAGTATCTCAGCAGGGCTTTATATATGAGTACAACAATGAAGGTAAACTCCTTTTCATGTTTGGTGGTAAGGATGATGGCCAGCAGAGAATTGGTCTTTCAACTAAGGCTGAAGCAATTCAGATAAGCAGTGATGACAAGATCTATGTTCTTGATTCAGAAAAGGCACAGATCCAGATATATGAGCCAACTGAATTTACTGATTATCTTCACGAAGCTTTATATCTTTTTTCAAAGGGAAGATATGAAGAGAGTAAGGAGCCTTTGTCACAGGTTCTTATGATGAACAACTTGTTTGATTATGCCAACATGGCAATGGGTATGGCTCTTTACAAGGAAGGTGATTATGAGGGCGCACTTAAATATGCAAAGCTTTCCAAAGATAATGATCTGTATTCAGATGCTTTCTGGGAAATAAGAAATACATGGCTTAAAAAGAACCTGTCTACTGTAATTATAATTATCATACTTTTGATAGTTTTAAAGAATGTGATCATAGTTCTTGATAAGAAAAAGAATATCCTTAAAAAGCCAAGGGAAGTTATTGAAAAGATCAAAAACATTAAGCTTATATCCCAGCTTCGATATATCTTCTTCTATATGAGACATCCTATTGATGGTAACTACGGAATAAAGCGTCAGAACAAGGTTTCGGTTCTTTCTGCAAATATTCTTCTTGTGATCATGATGGTATTTTACATAATCAATAAGTACTTCTGCGGATTTATGTTTAAGACAGTAAGAGAAGGCCAGTTTGATGTTATATCAGATATCGTGATGATATTGACTTTGCTTTGTCTTGTAGTTGGATGTAACTACCTTATGTGTACCATTAACGATGGTGAAGGTAAGTTAAGGCATATATATTGTTCATTTATTTACTCTGCATCTCCGTTTATCGTATTTATGCCATTTATCTTTGCACTTAGTCATGCGGTTACTTATAACGAAGAGTTCTTCGTAAGTTTCGGACGTTTTTGCATGGTCTGCTGGATCGTGGTTCTTGTATTTATTGCGATTCGAGAGATCAATAACTATTCAGTAGGTGAGACCTTTAAGATCATTGGACTTACTGCATTTACGATCCTTATAGTATGTCTGCTTGCATTTATTATTTATGTATTGTGGTCTCAGGTGTTTGATTTCCTGCAGTCACTGTTCGGAGAGGTGGTGTATCGCATTGGCGGCTAATAAATTACTTGGATTATTAAAAAAAGGCACATGCACAGCGCTGACTCTGGCAATGGTTCTTGGCTGCGCAGAATATGCACAAAGGTGCGAAAATAGTTTTTTGCCCGGTAACATAAATGTTGTTTATGCGGCGCAGGAAATCGATGGACATAAGTATGTAGTATCAAATTCTGGTTATAACCTGTATGTGAGCGAAGAAGATCTTTCGCTTGTAATAGAAGATAAGACAACAGGTGCAACACTTGAAAGCTATCCTACGTATGATGACGGACAGAGCAATGCAACCTGGTATGGCGCGATGCATTCAGCAGTTGTTATGACACTTATAAGTGCTAATGATGACACTAAGCAGGCAGATCTTATAAATGATGATGTCACAAAGACTATAACTTATACAGATACGGGCTTTTCGGCAGAGCTTTACTGGAATACTTATAAGCTTGGAATGACTCTTGAAGTTTCTTTTACAGATGAGGGCCTTACTACAAGAATTGCAGAAGATTCGATCAGGGAAGACGGGGAATCATATTATATAGGAACTGTTTCAATGTATCCGTACATGGGAACATCTTATCTTGATGATAACGAAGGTTATATGTTCATTCCTGATGGAAATGGTGCTCTTGTTTATCTTGATGATAAAGAAGGAAGATTTTCAAGCGGCTATTCAGCACTTATATATGGTGAAGATATAGGTTTTGATGAATCCGAAGTTAATACGCTTCTTCTTGACAGATATAATACGATAACTGATCCTCAGCAAATCCTGGCTCCTGTTTTTGGAATTGCTCATACAGATGATCAGATCGCCTTTCTTGGAATCGTAGAAGATGGCGCACAGAGAGCTGATATCAATGTAATGCCCAATGGTGTAAGCGTTAATTACAACAGATCCTATGCAAGATTTATTTTAAGAAAGCTTTATACACAGCCTACAAGTAATAATTCTACATCAGGTTCACTCCATGTATATGAAGCAGACAGAAGCCATTCTGATCTTCAGGTAAGATTTAAGTTCTTATCAGGTTCTGATGCAACTTATAGCGGTATGGCATCAAGCTACAGAGATTATCTTCTTGATGGCGGGATGCTGACAAAGCAGGATGTTTCTTATAACACAAGAGTAGATTTTCTTGGAACAGAAAGAGAGTCATGGCTCTTGGGAACAAGCGCAGTTGTAATGACAACTACAGATGATATAAGAGAGATCTATGATGATCTTGAAGGAAGCGGTGTTACAACGCTTATGTCAGTATACAAGGGCTGGCAGGCAGGAGGCCTTTATGATCTTCCTATTACTAAATATAAGGCTGATGGCAAGATAGGCGGAACTTCTGATCTTACAAAACTCATTCAGGAAGCTGAAGCTGATGGAATAAATCTTTATCTTTATGATGATGCTCTTATCATAAATCCTGATGAGCAGAATGCGACTTTCAATGTTGTTAAGAAGGTCAACAAAAGGCGTTATGAGTATGAGACCTACAAAGATGTATATGACACATTTTTGTATATAACACCATCTCGTGCAGATACTGTACTTAATAAGGTTTTAAATAGCTATAGCAAGGAGGGTGTTAATAATCTGGCAGTAGCAGGTATTTCTAATACAATGTATACCTACACCTACAGCGGAACCAAGTATACAAGATTTGATACAGCAGCTTCCTATAAATCTACTATCGAAACCTTATACGGATCATCTGATCTTGTGCTTGAAACACCTATAGCTTCTTACTGGGCTAATACCAAAGCATTCCTTGATATGCCGCTTTATTCTTCAAGCTACATTTTAGAGGATGTTGAAATACCATTTTTATCAATAGTACTTACAGGTATCATGCCAGTGTATGCAGAATATGTGAACTTTGAAGCCAATAAAAATGAATTCTTCCTTAAGATGATAGAGTCAGGAGCCTTCCCTTCATTTTATATAACTAAGGAAAGCTCATCTGAACTTATCAATACTAATTCATGTGATATCTATTCTTCAGAATATAGTTCATTTAAGGATACGATCATAGCTTATGACAAGGAGTTCAAAGCTCTTCACGAAAAAACACAGGATGCAGTAATTGTAAATCATGAGCTTCTTGATAACAGCGTAACCAGAGTAACTTATTCTAATGGAGTTGTAATCTATATTAACTACGGTGAAAGTTCACAGACTGTAGATGGTATTACGATCGACACTATGTCTTACGAGGTGGCAGAGTAAATGAAGATTTTAGGGAAAAAAGAAAAGAAGCCCAGGATAAAACTTGGAAAATTAGAATCAAGAGAAGCCAGAATGGGATATCTGTTTGTAGCTCCCTGGCTGATCGGAGTTCTGGCATTTTTGCTTATTCCACTGGTGCAGTCTTTTTACTACATGTGGTACAACATCAGGATCACTCCTAACGGAATGAAGTTTACCTTCCTGGGAACCGGTAACTTTACGCAGATATGGCTTGAGAATCCGGAGTTTCCACAGCAGCTTGTAACTTATATATGGCAGACACTGGTTGAGGTTCCGATCATAGTTGTCTTTGCTCTTATGATTGCTATGATGCTTAACGGCAAGATAGTAGCAAGGGGGTTCTTTAGACTTATCTTCTTCCTTCCGGTAATCATTGTATCGGGTCCTGTTATGAATCTTCTTGTAAGTGAAGGCGCATCAAGTATTCCTGCAATGGATACTCAGGCTATAGTATCAGCCATGGAAACATTTCTTCCAGCTTCAGCAGCAGAGGGAATCGGCGAGATCTTTTCAAATATGATAATGATCCTGTGGTATTCGGGTGTTCAGATACTTATTTTCTTGTCTGCACTTCAAAAGGTTGATCCTTCAATGTATGAAGCAGCCAAGATTGATGGTGGTTCTGAATGGGAATGCTTTTGGAAGATAACACTTCCCACTATCAAATCAATGATTTTGTTATGTTCGGTATACACGGTAATATTCCTTTCAGGTAATGAACAGAACGAACTTATAACTATGATCAAAGATGCCATGTTCTCCGGAACCAAGGAGAAAGGTTATGGATATGCATCAGCAATGGCATGGATGTACGCACTTGTTATTACGATCATCACACTTCTTTTCTTCCTGCTTCTTGGATCCAAGAAGGATCATTATGACAGACTTGTAAAGAAGCACAAGAAACAGCTTAAGAAAGAAGAAAGAGAAGCAAAACGTATAGAAAGGAGGGGACGAAGAAATGCAGCAAGGATGGAAAAAATCCAAAGAAAAGGAAAGTTCACAACCTATGATGGCTCAGGCGACTACTAATAAGGATTTAAGAAGTTTTTTTACCAAAGAAAAGCTTCACAGATTTATGTTCGGCACAAGAGAAAAACAGGGAGCCGGAAAGATGATCGTGATCTATGGTCTTCTTATCTGCATTGGATTCGTATACTTGTACCCTATTTTCTACATGATTAGTACCAGTTTCATGGATCAGAATGACCTTCTTGATACATCGGTCAAGTGGATTCCAAGTCACTTTTATCTTCAGAATTATATAGATGCAGCTACATCACTTGACTTTTGGGCTTCATTTTTTAAGGGAATTTTGATAGCAGGTCTTCCGACTCTTTGCAATATCTTTGTTGATATGATGGTTGGATATGGATTTGCCAGATATGAGTTTAAGGGCAAGAAGATAATGCTTGGAATACTTATTTTCTCATATATTCTTCCAAGTCAGGTAACAATGATCCCAACATATGTTCTATATAACAATATGGGTATTCTTGGTACTATATGGACTTTTGTACTTCCGGCTCTTTTTGGAAATGGCCTTAATGCTCCTATATTTATCCTGATATTCTATCAGTTCTTCAGACAGGTTCCAAAGGTTCTTATGGAGGCTGCAGCAATAGACGGAGCAGGTCACTTTAAGAGGTTCTTCAGGATAGCGGTTCCATCAGCGGTTCCTGCAATTGTAACAGTAGTTTTGTTTTCCTTTGTATGGTACTGGAACGAGTCATATCTTACAGAGCTTTATGTACAGGGACTTTCAGGTAACAGTATCTGGACAAACCTTGTAGTACAGCTTAAGAACTTTGATTCATCATTTGCTTCAAAGGCAACTGTTGGTTCAACGGCAACAAGCCTTAATGAATCTGTTCGTATGGCGGCTACATCACTTTCAATAATTCCGCTTCTTATCATGTATCTGATCCTTCAGAAGCAGTTCGTTGAAAGTATTGACAGAGCCGGTATCACAGGTGAGTAAAAGTGTATTAACCTTTGCTTTTATAGCATGTAAGCCTTTTTTATCTGATCTTAAAGGCTTAATAATGGCAGAGGTATTAGATACGTAAATAAAAGGAGGGTTCTTATGAAAAAGAGATTTAATCAAATTGCTGCAAGTATGCTCGCAGCAGCTATGGTTGTTGGGACAGCTGCCTGCGGATCCGGTAATACTTCCGGTAGCCAGGGCACAGATTCTACAGCGAATGCTTCAGGTGAAGAAGGAGTTACAACTGACAATATAACTCTTACTTACTGGCACTATGAAGATGAGACAACTATCAATATTCTGGCTGAGAAGTTCATGGAGAAATATCCTAACATCACAGTTGAGACCAAGGTTATCAGTGATATGTCTACAGACCTTTCTGCAGCAGCCGCTGCCGGAGAGTTCCCTGATGTATTCGTAGGTACAGACTCTGATACTGCTCTTGCAAATATGTACTGGGCTGATATCACAGACTACTACAATAACGATCCTGAGACAGCTAATCTGATGGCTACAATCAATGAATATGGTATTGGTATGTTTGATACAGATGTAAGATATGCAGTTCCTGCATGGTATCAGCCAAGTGCTATCTTTATCGATAGAAATGTTATCGACAAGCTTAATCTTGAAATGCCACGTACAGACTGGACATGGGATGAGATGATCCAGCTTATAAAAGACGCTACGGTAGATGACAGAACAGGTATGAAATATTACGGTCTTGGTTACTATAACAGACTTGATTCTCTTTATGGTATAGCAGCATGCTCACCAGAAGAAAGAGCTATAAAGGGTGAGTTTGGATTTGATGGAACAGATTTTGATCTTTCATATTGGGCAACAGGTGAACAGCAGTTCTCAGACCTTAAGCTTGGCGGTTATGTAGCTCCTCAGCAGGATACACAGGCTATGGAAGACTGGTCAGGTGACTGGTCAACATGGTTTGGTGCTACAGGACATGTTGCAGTATTCTCAGAGGGTTTCTGGTCATATCAAAATCTCTGGAACACAGAGATCGATGGTCAGTCATATCAGGATTATTACGGACTTGATATCGTTCCTTACGTAACTCCTAATGTTGTTGATGAGAAAGAGCATAACGTAATTGCAAACATGTACATGGGCGGCGTTTCAACATCCTGTGAGCATCCTTATGAAGCATATCTTCTTCTTAAGTTCATGACATTTGGTGTTGATGGATGGAATGCTCGTCTTGATATCTATGAGGATGAAACTATTACTAATGAGTCAGGTGTTGCTCTTAAGCATGCAAATATGCCTGTACCTATGACACTTGATGAAGGTGTTTGGGAAAGATACAGAGCTCTTTTCCCAACTGTAACAAGTGAAGATGGAACAGTAGATTACTGGGATGACTATTTTGCATCTATTACAAGACCTGTTGCATATGGATGGTACAGCATTGCCGGATACTGGAACTTCTGTGATCAGTACTTCAATTCAATTGGTATACATGATCTTGTAGATGCAGGTACAGCTAAGGCTGCTGACTACGCTGATGAGGCTACACGTCAGGCTAACTATTATCATGCAGAAGCTATGATCTCTTACTTTGGACCTAGTGGATATGATGTTCTCTCTGAAGAGGATCTTGCATCTTATCAGGCTGTTGTGGATTCATTTGCTCAGTAATTGATCATAAAGGTTACATTCATGCAGTATGGAGCATATCCATACTGCATGTGTAGAGAAAAGGGTATTTAATATTTTTCATATTATAAGGAGGGTTTTATGAAGAAGAAAGTTGTAAGTATCATGATGGGAGTTATGATGAGTGCTTCTCTTCTTGCAGGATGCAGCTCCTCATCAGATAATACATCTGGTGATGCGGCTTCATCACAGGAAGCTTCTGTTGCAGAAGATGCTACAGAAAATGCATCAGAGGCAGCTACACAGGAAGAGGCTGCTGTAGCAGCATCTGAGATTCCGGATGACTATAAGTACTATTTTTCTTTTGATGAAGAAGATGAAAGAGTACATTCAGCCATTCAGGATACAGCTGCAACACCTATCGTTCAGACAACAGATGATGCAGTTACTTATGTAACAGGTGTAAGCGGAAATGCTCTTTACGTAGATGGAAGTAAGGGTGCTAAGCTTGATGTTAACGGTGTTGGCGATACATACACAGTTTCTTTCTGGGTATGTCCTGAAAGATCAGCTAACTATATGCCTACACTTCAGTATGGTCCTGATATGCATGGTGATGCTACAGGAGGCCAGCACTATGTAAACTTTACTTGGGCAGACTGGAATCCGGATGGAAGCGCATTCCCTTGTGTTTGGGCATATGATCAGCTTGATGATGCTAAGTGGCCTAACTGGTATCCGGATGAAGTTAATACACATGTGGGAGAGTGGAGTAATATCACTCTTACTGTAGATCCTACAGAACTTTCAGAGGATGGAACATTGATAATATCTCATCTTTATCTTAATGGTGAAGAGCTTATCGGATATGATTCAGATGGTAATGTAAGACCTACATATGTTGTAAGCGGTACTATGTCAGAGTCTGATAACTTTGATTTCCTTCTTGGCATTAACTACTGGGATGCAATAATGAAGGGTGCCTTTGATGAAGTATATGTATATGACTATGTACTTGACGCTTCTCAGATCAAGGCTTTATATGAAAACGGTGATGCTTCTGCAACATATGATGCACCAAGCCATGATGTAGTTCTTACAGTAGATGAAAATGCTATTGATACAGTTGGTGCTACAGATTTTTCTAACGGCTGGTGGAGCGACTGGTCACAGTTTACAGAGCTTAAGGATGGAGAAACAAAGGTAGTTAAGCTTAAGAACTGGTCCGATGGTATCAACAGCTACGATAACTATTCAGTTCTCTTTACTAACGAAGAAACACCTGCACATGAAGATCCTAATGAGTCAGGTTCTGCTGATCATAAGGAGTACGGTGTTGTAAGAGCAGATGCATTTGGATGGACTCCTGATGGAGATATCGATGCTTCACTGTTCAACTATAGCTGGGGTAACTGGGGAACATGGCTTACACAGGTTATGATGGAAGCTGATGTTGAGCTTACAATTTCAAGAAATGGTTCTGAACTTACAGTTAATGCTGTTCAGACAGATTATCTTGGATCTGCTAACACATGTACAGTTACATTCCCTGCAGATATCACAGCTGATGACGATTGCTACTTTGCAATTACAGGCGAGGCATGCTATATCGATATCCTTTCTATTGAAGATGCTTTAACTGTTGAAGCTGATCCTGATGCAATTGATTCTGTAGGCGCTACAGATTATAGTAACGGCTGGTGGACAGACTGGGCTGCTCCAATCGAGATTGCTGATGGAACAACTACTACAATTAACTTAAAGAACTATTCAGACGGTGTTGATAACTGGCACAACTATGTAATGATCTTCACTAATGAAGAGACAGAAGCTCATAAGAATCCTAACCCTGACGAAGGTGTTGGTAGTGCTGATCACGTTGAATATGCAGCTGTTCGTGCTGATGCATACGGATGGGATGCTGATATTGAAAGCGGCGATGTAACATATGAGACAAGCTGGGGTGATGACTGGGCTACATGGCTTGAAGCTATGAAGGATGCTGATGTTACACTTACTATCACAAGAGATGGTTCATCAATGGTTGTTGATGCACTTATCGTTGATAAAGATGGTAATGAGCTTACAAATAAGACAAGCTGGACAACAACTTGTGCTGCAGGCGATCCTATGTACATGATCCTTACATGCGAAGAGTGCTACATCGACATTATGTCAGTTGAAGTAGAATAATTTTTTCTAAACAATACGTGCTTCCGGGTGCAGTTGTGCCCGGAAGCTTTTTTAAAAGTTTGAGTGACTATTAAAGAAACTTTTGACACCTATATTAAAAATATAATCCGACTATGAATAATAGAATTAATATATCTAATATGAGTAATAAAATAATGCATATATATAGCTTTGATAATAAGAGGATTCTAAGAACATTAATGGTCTTTGGGATTACGATGATTCTTACTACAGGTTGTACTTTTCAAAAGTCAGAGGTTAATGGTAGTGGTGAAGAAGGCAGTTATGTAGAAGCGTCAGATTCTAAAGAGCAGCTTATAAGCGGTCTTAACGGTAATACTTATTATGAGACTAAAGACGGCGTAAGCGTAACACTTACTACAGATAAGCTTGAATATGAAGATGGGGAAGAGGTTCATTATACGCTTATAGTTAGTAATGAGACGGATGATAGTACAATTTCCGGTAAGAAGTTCCAGTATACTAATTCTGAAAATCTGGTTGCAGCAAGTGATAATTCCATGCCAGATGAGCTGCCTATTTTGAGAACAGGTGAAAGCTATACTATTGAAGGTATACTAATAGGAGGAGAAGGAGAGAGTGCTACTCCTTCCCTTGCTTCGTCTTCTACAGATGTTTCCATAAGGCCCTATGTAACGATCAAATATGGACAGGAAGAGGCGACTGTTCGCTGCGTCCTTAATCTTAAGCTTACTGAAGTTGTAAGAGAGTTTGATAAGGAAGATCAAAAGACTGCCAAGACTGTATCCGTTCATGATCCTTCTATCTTTAAGGATACAGATGGAACATACTATATAGTAGGAACGCATATTACAAGCGCATCATCAGATGATCTTTTTGACTGGGAAGACAGAACTACAGATTTTAGGGCATCTCTTTCTGATGAGATCATAGCTATGATAAGGCAGTGGAATGATGATGAAAATGGTGAGTGGTATGGATATCTCTGGGCTCCTGATATTATCTATAATGAGACTATGGAAAAATATTGTATCTATTTGTCAGCAAATGGAGATAACTGGAAATCCAATATTGTCCTTCTTACAGGTGATTCAATTTATGGCCCTTTTGAATATGCTGGAAGCGTAGTATATGGTGGTTTTAATGCAGATACTTTCTCATTGACAGACGCAGGAGAAGTTCTAGGAACGGATACTATTCCTGAGCGCTATGTTACATATGGCGTTGATAACAAGAAGTGGGGAGATATGTATCCTAACTGTATCGATCCTTGCGTATTCTATGATGAGGAAGGTAATCTCTGGATGAGCTATGGATCTTGGTCTGGCGGCATCTTTATGTTGGAACTCGATGAAGAGACTGGGCTTAGAGATTACAATGTAAGTTATGATACAGGAACTCACAGCGATGCATATTTTGGCAAGTTAATAGCAGGTGGCTCTTATGTTTCAGGTGAAGGCTCTTATATACAGCATATAGGGGATTATTACTATCTTTTCATTTCTTATGGTAATCTTGAAGCTGCAGGCGGATATAATGTAAGGGTCTTTAGATCAAAGACTCCGGATGGCGATTATGTTGACGAACTTGGAAACACTCCCTACTATGACACATATTCTTTTAACTACAATTCAGGTATAGGTATCAGGCTATTTGGAGGATATAAGTGGAAGACCATGTCTGTAGGACAGGTTGCCCAGGGACATAACTCTGCACTTGTAGATGATGATGGCAAGGCTTATATAGTGTTCCATACAAGGACAACCAATGGCTCGGAAGGTCACTATGTTAAGATCCATCAGCTTTTTGTCAATAAGGAAGGGTGGTTTGTTGCTGCGCCATATGCTACAGATGGTGAGACTCTTAGGGAAGATGGTTATGATATCTCTGAAGTTTTAGGAGAATATGAAGTAATAGTACATGATCTTGAGATCGATTATAAGAGTCTTGATTATAATACGCCTCATAATATTACTTTAAATGAGGATGGTACAATAAGCGGCTATTATGATGGAACCTGGAGTCTTGAAGAGGGAACACCTTATATAACACTAAGCTTTAATGGTGACACCTATAGCGGAGTTACTGTTTCTATGAATGTAGAAGGAAGCAGTGTAGAAACTATGACTTTTACAGCGCTTGGTCTTGAATCACAGATTACTGTCTGGGGTTCAAAAGTGGTAGAATAGAATCTGATCAAAGGACAAAGCAATATAGTTCTTTTACAAAGAAAATAGTTAAGAAATAAGTGGTAAAAAAGTGAATAGTAAGAATCTCAAAAACACAGAACAAAATAATATAAAGATCAATAATAATGAACTGAATAATGCAGAAATGGCAGATGCAAAGCAAAGGGCAATAGATATCATTAAAACAGAATCTGAGGAAGCTGCCTACAGACGAGCAAAGGAAAATGAGTTTAATCCCCTTAATCTTCTAAAGGATATAATGGGACTGGTATTTGTTGCAGGAATAGCCTTTGGCTGGATGATACTTATGCTGCTTATATTAAGTTTTGTAAGCCTTTCATATCTTCATTTCAATATTGATTCCATGATAAATGTATCTGTGGTATTTGCTGTGATATGTTCAGCGATATATATTTTTTCTAAAGTAAGGAAGAGTATAGTAAATAGAAATAAAATGTCATAGACTTCATCTGTTACAGCTTTTGAGCTTACAATAATAAGATGTTTTAAGGACAGATATAGTAAAAGCCTTTGAAGATTCATATGAATTTTCAAAGGCTTTTTATAAGTGTTCCTGGCGGCGCACATTTAAGTTAATCGATCATTCTGGATCAATAGGGCTGTAGCTCATACGAACTTCAATGTCCTGATTATAGTTACCAAATGACTTGCCGAAAATGGTAAGGCCTCCAACATGTTCAGCAGTTTCTGGAACTTCCATTCTGAATTTGATATTACTTTGACTTGTTAAATGGAAGTGATCAATATTAATATCAGAAATCTGAAGCCCGTCAATGAAGGTTCCTTTGTGGTTTATAACAAGCATTTTTAAAAGTCCGTACTGATTCCACTTTGGATACCACCACTCAGGTGTAAAGATTCCTTTTACATCTCCGAAATCTCCAGGCGATGTCCAATAGCCAAGATTCACATCATTCAGATAAAAATAAATATCAGATGGCCATACATTATTAACACCCGGAGCTTCTGATGAAAGTTCTGCAGATATGCAGATTTCATCAATCTTTTGCGAGAAGGGGATGAAATTAGGAATGATATAATCAACATGTCCTCTTGTAAACCAGAGAATATCAGCATGATATCTGTCTGGGTGAGAGAAATATCTTATATCATCGACCTGGCCTATAAGCTGTGAAGATGAAGCTATACCACATGTTGGAAATACTTCATAATCTGAAAAAAGACCTACTTTAATAGAAGTAGTATATACTTTTTCATCCTTGGATTCATCTTGAATGTCTATGAGTATTTTATCAAGATGTACTGAGCAGATCTTCTGATTACCATGACCGGATGTTTCGTTGGATACAGTTACTACACCGCACTCTTCGAGCTTTTTAATATGGCTCGTAAGAGCTCCGTTAGTTATATTGAGATGAGAAGCAAGCTCGTTCATATTCATCCCATTATTTTCGAGTAGAATCCTGATTATTTCTACTCTAACATCAGAACCGAGCGCTTTAAAAAGGTCCAGTCCTTCTGCAAGTGATTTTACATGTAGCATAATACCCCCTGGCTTTTGTAAATATGAGAAAATCTATTAAGACTAACACAACAAGTGAAATTGAATAGAAATTATATCACATTTATTTACATATAACTAAAATAGTTCAAACAAATATATTTTAATATAAATAAAAGTAGCTTGCAATGAAATAAAATGCTATTTATTGCGATTTTCTTCCTATAATTGACCATTTTTAAAATACATAAGTACAGCTTATGTCAAATATAAAAAATATCAATTTTACTTATAGAGATAAATGATATATATTATTTAAGGTGACAGAAAATGATCATTCGAAAATAGAAAAGTGATCATATGTCATGTCAATTTATTTGTTAATACAAATAGGATATTCAGGAGGAAATTAAAAATGGTAAAGGCTGTTGTAGGCGCCAATTGGGGCGATGAAGGCAAAGGAAAGATTACAGATATGATGGCAGATAACGCTGATGTTGTTATCCGTTTTCAGGGTGGTGCAAATGCTGGACATACTATCGTTAATGAGTATGGTAAATTTGCTCTTCATACAATGCCATCAGGAGTATTTCATCCTAATATTATGAATATTATTGGAAATGGTATGGCTTTTGATATTCCTAAGTTCATGGGAGAGCTTAAGGATGTTACATCAAAGGGTGTTCCGATGCCACAGATCATGATCTCTGACAGAGTTCAGGTAATGATGCCATATCATGTACTTTTCGATACACTTGAAGAAGCTCGTCTTGCAGGTAAGAGCTTTGGTTCTACAAAGTCAGGAATTGCACCTTTCTATTCAGATAAGTTTGCAAAGATTGGCTGGCAGATCAACGAATTCTTCCAGGATGATGATGTTATCAAAGAGAAGATCGCTAATATTGCTTCTATTAAAGATACACTTTTAGTACATCTTTATCATACAGATCCAATCAATCAGGAGGAGCTTTTCAATACAATCGTTGATTGGAGAGAGCAGGTTCGTCCTTATATAGGAAATGTTTCTGAGTACCTTGATAAGGCTCTTAAGGACAATAAGACAGTTCTTCTTGAAGGCCAGCTTGGAACAATGAAGGATCCTGATCATGGTATCTATCCTATGGTTACTTCTTCTCATACACTTGCTGCTTATGGTGCACTTGGTGCAGGAATAGCTCCATATGAGATCAAGCAGATCATTGCTGTTACAAAGGCATATAGCTCAGCAGTTGGTGCAGGTGAATTCGTATCTGAGATATTCGGAGAAGAGGCTGATCTTATGCGTAACCACGGCGGAGACGGCGGTGAGTACGGTGCTACAACAGGAAGACCAAGACGTATGGGTTGGTATGACTGTGTTGCAAGTAAGTATGGATGTAGACTTCAGGGCGCTACAGATGTAGCTTTCACAGTTCTTGATGATCTTGGATACCTTGATGAAATAAAGGTTTGTGTAGCTTACGAAATTGATGGTAAGGAGACAACAGAGTTTCCTGTAACAAGAGAACTTAAGAAGGCTAAGCCTGTATATGTAACTCTTCCTGGATGGAAGTGTGACATTCGTGGTATCAGAAACTTTGATGAGCTTCCTGAAAATGCTAAAAAGTATGTTAACTTTATTGAAGAGCAGCTTGGATTCCCGATCACAATGGTTTCTAACGGACCTGCTCGTGAGGATATCATCTATCGCCAGAGCCCTCTTAAGAAATGATGATTTGATGATGTAAGGGACAAAAGTCATCTCGATCAGAGCTTTCTCGAAATCGAATATGAACTTATGATACCTGTATCATCTGATGTATATGTTATAAAATATGTCGCAGCTATTGATTTGTTTCTTTAGCTGCGATATTTTTATTTAGGTTAATAAGGTAATAAGATTGATTAGTTTTCAGGAGGATTTAAATTGAACGATAGTAATAATAGCGCAAATAAATGGACTCCAAAGAGAATAGCGGCAATAATCGGAATAGTGGTTTTGGTTGGAATGTATATTGCACTTCTTGTACTTGCATTTATTTTCCCTGCTAATTCTTTTGAACTGTTTATAACAGCAGTTGGAGGAACTGTGGGAGTTACAATTTTAATATGGCTTATGATCTGGGTAGTAGGATTTTTTACAGGAAGACATAATGTTGCATCTCTTGATGCTATGACTTCGGACCAGGATCACGATAAGTATGGTAATGCTTATCCAAGAAAGCCTTCAGGTAACATCGATACCATAATATTTGATATTGGCAATGTTCTTGTTGACTTTTCATGGAGACAGATGCTGATAAGAAAGGGTATTCCGGAAGAGCTTGTTGAGAAGATTGGTGATGATACGGTAAGAACAGATATCTGGAATGAATTTGATCGCGGCGTTATGAGCCATGAGGAGATTGTTGAGAAGCTTTGTGCAAATAGCCCTGAATTTTCTGATTATATACATAAGGGTTTTGATGATTTTGAAGGAATCGTAAAGCTAAGAAGTACATCAATTCCTCTTATAGAAGGACTTAAGAAGGCTCATTACAGGGTTCTTGTACTGTCCAACTTTTCAAAAGGTGCTATAGACTGCAATAAAAAAGAGATGGCCTTTCTTGAATATGTTGATGGCGGAATTTTAAGCTATAAAGACAAGGTTATTAAGCCTGACAAAGAGATATATGATCTTATAGTGGATCGTTATGGGCTTGATCGTAGTAAGTGCGTATTTGTAGATGATACGCTCAAAAATGTTGAAGGTGCAAAGAATGCAGGAATCAAGGCAATTGTATATAAGAGCCTTGAACAGATGATGGATGAGTTCAAAGCTCTTGGCATAAATAGAATCTGATCATGACTTGATAAGCTCTAAAAGCTGTGCTGATGCAAGAGACTGAGGACGTTTTGTGCTTGTTACAAGCCTTATGTGCCTTGGAGGAATTCGCTGCTTGAATCTGAGTTCGAAGAGTTTTCCATTATCAAGATCTTCTTTGGCAAAATCGCGAACAACCATTCCAATACCAAGAGATCTTTTGGCAAACTGAACTATCATATCACTTGTTGCAAGCTCGAATTCCGGATGGATAGTGACATTATTGCGCTCAAGGAACTCAGTTACATAGCGGCCTGTTGAAGTCAGACCTTCAAGTGCTATAAGAGGAAGGTTTTCAAGCTCAGAAAGATCGATCATGTGATTTCTGTACTGGATAAAAGATCTGCCTGCAACAAAGCAGTCCTGAATTTCTCTTACATCTGTATAGCTTATATTGTTTTGATTTATGGATTCAGGAAAAGGTGATGAAACTACTCCGAAATCTATTCTGTCTTCCTCGAGATATCTTAGTGTTTCGGGAGTTGGTCCGTTAGTGACGGTTACCTTGATCCCTGGGTATTGCTGATGGAACTTTTCCAAATATGGAAGAAGGAAAAAGCGAAGAGTCATATCACTTGCACCAACCCTTACTTCACCTGCTTCAAGATGAAGTAGCTGGGAAAGGCGTCTTTCTCCCTGAAGTATTTCTTCATAACCTCTTTCTACATATTCAAATAGAAGAGATCCTTCCTTGGTCAGTGTTATACCTCTTCCGCTCCTTATAAAAAGCGATACACCAAGCTGCTTTTCAAGTGCTGATATCTGTTGGCTTACTGCAGGTTGTGACATATTAAGTGCTTTGGAGGCAGAAGTAATTCCACCGCTTTTTGCGACATGATAGAAGATCTTATAATATTCGAGAGATACATTAAAATTTGTGATATTATTATTTTTATTCATAGGTAGTGTCATCTTTTGGATTTAGGATTTTTTATTTGAAACTATTGACAATGGATGATTAACATGATAATCTACTAATGTTTGAAAACAAAGCAGAGTATCCACTCTCACCCTGCGGCTTATAGCTTCAGGTGTTTATAACTTCAGACAGACTCTTTTGTCTGTACGGTTTGATTATAAGTGGATGCGTCTCGCGTGTCCACTTTTTTATTTTAATCGGAGGTAATAACCATTAACGACTTATTTATTAACGAACAGATCAGAGACAAGGAAGTTCGTGTGATAGGACTGGATGGTGAGCAGCTTGGAGTTATGTCAATCCAGGATGCACGCAAAGTAGCAGAGGATGCAGGGGTAGATCTTGTTAAGATCGCACCAAATGCAAAACCACCTGTTTGCCGTGTAGTTGATTACGGCAAATATAAGTATGAACAGCTTCGCAAAGCCAAAGAAGCGCGCAAGAAACAAAAGACTGTTGAGATCAAAGAAATTCGTATTTCTCCCAACATCGACACTAATGATCTTAATACTAAGATCAATGCTGCAAGGAAATTCCTTGAAAAAGGCAATAGGGTTAAAGTAACTATGCGTTTCAGAGGTCGTGAAATGGCTCATATGGGAGCTAGCGTTCATGTCCTTATTGATTTTGCTAAAGAGCTTGAAGACTGCGCTATAGTTGAGAAGCAGCCTAAAGCAGAAGGCAGAAGCATGGTTATGTTCTTAGCTGAGAAGAAATAAAAAAGTACATGCAGATACCGTAAGAAATAGGAGGAATTTAATTATGCAGCACAAAATGAAAACAAGCAGAGCAGCTGCCAAGCGCTTCAGAGTAACAGGCACAGGCAAGCTTATGAGAAACAAGGCATACAAGCGTCACATTCTGACTAAGAAGTCTACAAAGAGAAAGAGAAATCTTCGTCAGCCTGGTCTTGTAGATGCTACATCTGTTAAGACAATGAAGAAGATCCTGCCTTACCTTTAATTCGTAGTAAGACAGTTCGTAGTTTTTTTAGATTATTTTAGGAGGAAATTACAATGGCAAGAGTAAAAGGCGCATTAAATGCCAAGAAGAAACACAATAGAGTATTAAAGCTTGCAAAGGGCTACAGAGGAGCTCGTTCCAAGCAGTATAGAATCGCAAAGCAGTCTGTAATGAGAGCTCTTACAAGCGCATTCGCAGGTCGTAAGCAGAAGAAGAGAGATATGAGATCACTTTGGATCGTTCGTATCAACGCTGCTGCAAGACTTAACGGAATGAGCTACAGCACACTTATGCACGGTCTCAAGCTTGCTGGCGTTGAAATCAACCGCAAGATGCTTGCTGAGATGGCAGTAAATGATGCAGAAGGCTTCAAGACTCTTACAGAAGTTGCTAAGAAGCAGATTGCTTAATTTATATTGAATTTTAGGACCTACTGTTCACTTTAAAGTGTGCGGTAGGTCTTTTTGAATGCTATATTATATGGTAGAATAAACATCTGAATTTATCTCATTGAGAGAAATCCCCACTTTTTTAGTGGGGGATCATGACAAACTTGAATAATTGGAGGTCTTAATAATGGGTGCTTTAGATAAATTAGAACCAAAATCAGTTTTTCACTTCTTTGAGGAGATCACAAAGATTCCTCATGGATCAAACAATGTTCAGCAGATAAGTGATTATCTTGTCCAATTTGCCAAAGATAGAAATCTTGAATATATACAGGATGAGACAAGAAATGTTATCATTTTTGGAAATGCCACAAGTGGTTATGAGGATAAGGAGCCTGTAATTCTTCAGGGACATATGGATATGGTAGCTGTTCATGATGATGACTATGATATTGATATGACTACTGATCCTCTTACTGTAATGACAGATGGCCAAAAGATCTGGGCCAAGGGCACATCTCTTGGAGGAGATGATGGTATTGCAGTTGCATACTGTCTTGCACTTCTTGACTCTAAAACAATTCCTCATCCAAGACTTGAAGTTGTAATAACAACTAATGAAGAAACAGGAATGGATGGAGCTTTTGCAATAGATCTTTCTCCATTAAAGGGAAGAAAGCTTATCAATATCGATTCTGAATCAGAAGGCGTTCTTCTTACTTCTTGTGCAGGTGGTGCCAGATTTTATGCCAAAATTCCTGTAACAAAGGTAAATAGAAGCGGAGTAGCTTATGACATAGAGGTTTCCGGCCTTGTGGGAGGTCATTCTGGTACTGAGATCATCAAAGAACATGGTAATGCTAATGTTCTTCTTGGAAGAATACTTGCAAATGTATGTCAAAAGGCTGAGCTTTCACTTGTATGCATAAACGGCGGCGTAGCAGATAATGCTATTCCGGTAAGTTCCAAAGCTACGGTAGTCGTAGGTAAAGAGGTAAGCGAGGAAGGCTTAAAGTCAGCAGTTTCAGAGCTTTTAGCCATAGTTAAAAATGAGCTTGGAATAAAAGATCCTGATGTATGCTTCACACTTAAAAGAAAAGAGGAAGGAACCTTTGACTGCTTTGATGCTGAGTCTACAAAGAAGGTATACAGACTTATAATGGCACTTCCTAATGGCGTTCAGGCAATGAGTGCTGATATTCCAGGACTTGTTGAGACATCACTTAATCTTGGCGTTGTAATTACAAAGGATAATACAGTTACTCTTGAATATGCTGTAAGAAGCAGCGTAGATAGCAGTAAAGATAACCTTCTTCAGAAGATGATATTTATAACAGATGCTTTTGGAGCAGAATCTGAGATATCTTCATCTTATCCGGGTTGGCAATTTAAACCTGAATCAGAGCTTCGTGAGCACATGATCGAAGTATTTTGTAAAATGTATGGTCATGAGCCCAAAATTCAGGCTCTTCACGCAGGAGTTGAATGTGGCCTTCTTTGTGAGAAACTTGAGGGACTTGACTGCATATCAATAGGACCTGATATGGAAGGTGTTCATACTACTTCAGAAAAGCTTTCTGTAGAGTCTGCAGCAAGAACGTTTGAATATCTCTGCGAAGTTCTTAAATAATGACAGCAATAATATGCTAATAGGTTTATATCTTGTTATATTAGTAGCCAAAATTTTGTTTATAATTTTGGCTACTTTTTTATATTCCATTTTCTTAAAAGGGATGATAAAATGGAAACCAAGGAAAATGATTAAGTTTCCAAATGCTTAAGCACATGCTTTAATGCAAATAACTGGAAACGGAAAGAATTTATAAGCGGAGATTGAGTTATGAATGAAACACAGAAGAAGATACTGGAGACCGTAATAGTAGAATATAAGGCTAAAGGTCTTAAATTTACAATGGATGACATTGCAAAAGAGCTGCATATGAGTAAGAAGACTATATATAAGATATATCATGATAAGGAAGAGATGCTCGATAGCATGGTTGATTATGTCTTTAATTCAATCAAAGAGAGTGAACGTGAGATTTTAAATGATGATAGTCTTACTACAGCTAAAAAGGTTAGTAAAATTCTCATTGCGCTTCCTGATAGCTATCAGAATGTGGATTTCAGACTTATGTTCCAGCTTAAAGATAAGTTCCCTAAGGTTTACGCTAAGATCAACGAAAGACTTGAAAATGACTGGGAAGAAACCATTGCTCTTATAGAAAGAGGAATTAAAGAGGGAAGTATACGTAATATTTCAATACCTACTCTTAAAGTTATATTTGAAGCAACTATAGAGAAATACTTAAGCTCAGATGTTCTTATAAAGAATAATATGGAATATCAGGATGCTCTTAATAATATGATCGATATTCTTATGAATGGAATTGAGAACTGATATTTCTATTTACGAAATCCGCAGAAAATGCGGATTTCTGTAATTTTATAAAATAATATGGGGATGGTTACTAATTATGATAATTGAAAGAAATGGCTGCTTTTTACTTCAGACTTTGCATACTTCTTATCTTTTTAACATACTTGCATCAGGACATCCGGAGCATCTGCACTATGGAAGCTCTGTAATTTCAAATGCTCAATACGAGAGCTTTTTGAAAGCGTCTACATTTGGTGACGGATCACAAAGTGAGGAAGCCTCTGCCAGCCTTAAAAATATCTGCTACAGTCTTAGTGAGAAGCATCCTACTGCAGGCGGGAATATGATCGCATACAGTGATGAATTTCCGGACATTGCACTTGAAGACCTTCCGCTTGAGATAAGCTCTTTTGGCAAGGGAGATATAAGAGATCCCTTTGTTCTTATTACGCATGAAGATGGTTGTAAAACTTCCGATTTTATTTTTGAAAAAGCATCTGTAAATAATGAGATCAAGGAGCCTTCTTCACTTCCGGGATCTTATGATGAAAAAGAAGAGACTCCTATTGGAGATAGTGTGGATCATGCAGGACAGCTTATAGTTACTTATAAAGACAAGGAATATGGTACAAAGCTTGAAGTTATCTATAGCGTTTATCCGGATTGTGATGTAATAACAAGAAGAGCAGTTCTTATATCAGGCGATGAGAAGATTCATATAGACCGCATAATGAGTAATCAGATTGATTTTCATGAAAACGGCCTTGTATTTACTTCATTTCATGGCAGATGGGCTGATGAAATGCATAAAACTTCAAGCATATGTGATGGGGGCAGATGTGTTAGTGAAGAAATGGCTGCAGGAGAATCAGGAAGCCGTTCCAACCCTTTTGTTATGGTTTCTAAAAAGGATACTACAGAAGATAGCGGATACTGCTATGGATTTAATCTTATATACAGTGGTAATCATTATGAAGCCCTTTCTTCAAACGGATATGACAAGAGCCGCTTTATAAGCGGAATCTCACCGTCGACATTTGGATGGGTCCTTGATAAAAAAGAAAAATTTGAAACACCTGAAAGTGTTATGACATTTGATATGGGCGGCTTTAATGGTATGAGTAGCCATATGCATGATTTTGTCAGAAAACATATTGTCAGGGGCAAATGGAGAGATAAAAACAGACCTATTTTAATTAATAGCTGGGAAGCATCATACTTTAAATTTACAGAGTCCAGTCTTTTGAAGCTTGCAAAAGAAGCTGCAGGACTTGGAATAGAGCTTTTTGTCATGGATGATGGCTGGTTTGGAAAGCGAAATGATGATAAGAGCTCACTTGGAGACTGGTATGAAAACAAGGATAAGCTTCCAAATGGAATAAAAGGCCTTTCCAAAAAGATCTGTGACCTTGGACTTATGTTTGGAATATGGGTAGAACCTGAAATGGTCAATGAAGATAGCGACTTATACAGGACGCATCCTGACTGGGCTGTTCAGGTACCGGGGCATGCGCATTCCAAGGGCAGAAATCAGATGAATCTTGACCTTACAAGGAAAGAGGTCCAGGACTATGTAATTGAGTCTATGAAGAAGGTTTTTGCTTCAGGTGATATTTCATATGTTAAGTGGGATATGAATCGTATTTTCTCAGATTATTATTCCAAGCAGCTTACTTCTGACAGACAAGACGAGTTTATGCACCGCTATTATATTGGCCTTTATCGTATAATGGATGAACTTACAAAGGCTTTCCCGGATATCCTTTTTGAAGGATGTTCTGCAGGTGGCAACAGGTTTGATCTTGGAATCCTTTGCTATTTCCCTCAGATCTGGGGATCTGATGATACTGATGCCATATGCAGGGCCGATATACAAAGAGGTTATAGCTATGGATATCCGCAGTCTGTAATTGGAGCACATGTATCAGCTGCACCTAACCATCAGACTCTTAATTATGTGCCGCTTGAGACTAGATTTGATGTGGCTTCGTTTGGATGTTTTGGATATGAGCTTAATCTGTGTGATCTTTCTTCTTCTGATAAAAAAGAGATCAAAGAGCAGATAGAGTTTTATAAAAAATACAGGAATACTTTGCAGTTTGGACAATATTACAGGCTTGAAGATGGAAGATGTATGGCTGTATCCAAAGATAAAGAACAGGCTATAGCCTTTATCCTTCAAAGGGAAAGCAGACCTAACAGGGATGTAGTTACGTTTAAAACAAAGGGTCTTGATAATGACCTGACTTATCATTTTACTAATAAATACGTAAATATTGATCTTAAGACTATGGGAAGCCTTATCAATATGTTTACACCTATTCACATTAAGCAGGATGGTATCCTTCATAACATTGCCAACTCTATGGTAAGTGTTCAGAACGAAAGAGAAGATGTCATTTCTACAGGCGCACTTATGAATGATACTGGTATAAGACTGCGCCCAAAATTCGGAAGCACAGGATTTGATCAGGATGGTGATAAGACAGGCATTTTAAGGACGGGTGACAGCAGGCTTTATATTATTACGAAGGCCTGATATAAACCTTTTCAGATGCAATTTATACAATTTAATTGTGGCTGTTTATAGAAAATTAATATGAACATACCACTTAATAAGCTTGCTTTATTATATTTCATAATGTAGAATTCAACTTGATATATTAGTTATAGAACATACGGAGGCTTTATAATATGAGTTTAAGAGATATTTTATTTGGTAGTGAAGAAGAAATAAAAAACGCTCCTGTTAATGAAGAAGCAGAAAAGGCTGGAGCTGAGGCTGCAGCTAAGGCTATGAGCGATGATACTAAAGATTCTAAAGAAGGCGGAGATCTTGTAACAACAGATATGCTCGTTGGTGAGATCATTGCAAAGCACCCTTCTACAGCACAGTTTCTCATGGACTGCGGAATGGAATGCATTTTCTGTCCTGCATCTCAGATGGAATCTCTTGGCGAAGCCTGTGCAGTTCACGGAATCGATGGAGATGAGATTTGTGCAGCTATTAATGAAAGACTTGAAGAATATAAAGACTGATCTTTTGCTTTAAGTTTTCACATCTTTGATAATAAATCCCTCTATAAAGGTTATTAATAAGCTTTGTCATATGACAGGTGGCTTATAGGATAACTTTTATAGAGGAATTTTTTGTTATATATAAGGCTTTGTAAGTCTCTATAAGACCTTATAAGATGTTTTTATAAGGTCTTATACAAACTTATACGATGTTTTTATATGCTTTTATACGATTCTTATACGGACTTTTTAAGAATTCCTGAAAAGATCTGAATCTTTAAGTACATAGTTATGAAGCTTACTTTCGCCAGTTTCAATATGTTCTTCTCTGATCTGCTTTTCTGTGTTTTTAACTTCGGCCCAGAACTCTTTAGCTGGCATACGTATTCCGCCTGAACCGAGAATTATTACCTGCTCTATTCCGTCTGAAGTTGCAACCGTTACCTTATAGTTTTTGGATAGCTCGTGCGAAGTTCGTTCTATGTACTGGTCTGCAGTTTCAGCTTCTTTGGTGTATATCACGTTCAGATTATGGTATTTAAGAACCTTTTCACTTCCTCCGTGAACCTTGTAAGCATCAAACACCAGTATGATTATCTCACGTCTGAATCCCTGAAAATTGGATACGATATCTATAAGTTTGTCTCTGGCAGCATTTATATCTCGTTCTGCGAGTGATTTAAGATCTTCTGAGGCAAAAAGAATATTGTAGCCGTCTATAAGCAGATATTCTTTATAGCCTTCAGCTTTTCTAAGGGCTTTTGCATCTCTTTTTTCGTCGTATTTGGGGTCGGATATTCCTTTTGGCTTGTCATCAGGTACTCCGTATGTACGTGGAGTATCATCATTATTGTTGTTATTTCGGTTTTTTATAGGACCATATGTCTTTTCAAAAATAGCCATAAGTTCGTCCTGGCCAGCTCTGTAGTCTCTTTCTTTTTCGGAAAAAGATCTGGTGTCAGGGCCTTCATCTGAAGATGATCTGGCTTTGAATGACATAAGAGAGTCAGTATCATATTCTGTAGCAATATCACTTGGAAGAGGAGTGTTATCTCCTTTTGGTCTCCATCCCGTGTCAATGTGCATATAGTTTCTGACTTCATTCCATGGAATTACAGTACCAACTCCGTGAGAGCAGAAGACTGAGCCACATGGATTATGAGTATCAAGTTCAGGGTCATATGATCTTTCTGATATTACTTCTTCTGAATTATGGCATGGAGCATAACCTTTTAATACGCAGGATAGCGAGCCTTCGCCGCTAGTGTAGCTGCGTACATCCTCTGCATAGTTTCCAAGGCATGCAGCTGGAATCGTGCCTCTAAGGACAGTTTTGCCATCTTCAATCGAAGGAGAGCTTACGGTTGCGCTCATAGAAGAAAGATCGGTCATAGCCCTTCCAACATTGTCTTTTGGAACTATAAGCTCATATTTATATACAGGCTCAAGAAGCACGGAATCCGCCATCATAAGGCCCTGACGAACCGCACGGTAAGTGGCCTTCCTGAAGTCTCCACCTTCAGTGTGCTTGATGTGAGCTTTGCCCGCTATGAGAGTGATCTTCATGTCGGTTATGTCTGAACCTGTGAGTACACCTTTATGCTTTTTTTCTTCAAGATGGGTCAGAACAAGTCGCTGCCAGTTACGGGCAAGCAGGTCTGTAGGGCAGTTTGCTTCAAATGTAAGACCTGTTCCCGGGCCTGTTGGCTCAAGCATAAGATGTACTTCTGCATAATGCCTTAAAGGCTCAAAATGGCCGACACCTTCCACACTGGAAGCAATTGTCTCTTTATATATTATGCGTCCCTGACCAAAGTCTATATCCATTCCAAAGCGTTCCTGCATGAGCCTTTTTAGAACTTCCATCTGAACCTGACCCATTACGCGAACATATATATCTACACTGTCTTCAGCTTTGGAAACGCTCAGCATAGGCTCTTCTTCCTGGAGTATTAAAAGGTTCTGCCAGACTTTGTAAGGATCTTCGTTATCGGGAAGAAGGATCCTGCAGTTAAGTATTGGCTCAAGTAGTTCTTCGTGATTGGAAGCTTCAAAACCCAGTCCGTCTCCAGCTCTTGTTTGGGCAAGCCCTGCTATGGCGCAGATGGTTCCTGCACTTGCGGTTTGAACCTGTTCAAATTTACTTCCTGAATACAGCCTTATCTGGGATATTTTTTCATCACCGAAGGTATCACGTATAGAAAGTGATCCACCTGTGATCTTGAGAAAAGAAAGCCTTGTTCCGTCATCATCTCTTGATATTTTATAGATTCTTGCACCAAAATTTTCAGGATATGAGCCGGTTGGAGCATACTTACACAGATTTTCCAAAAAATCTTTTACGCCTTCTGATTTTAGTGCGCTTCCGTAGTAGCATGGAAAAAGAAGTCTTTTGGATATCAGATTGGTAACATCACTATCTGTTATCTGACCATCGTTTAGATAGCGCTCTAAAAGGCTTTCTTCACACACGGCTATAGATTCGCATACATTTGGATCTGATAATCCTGGGGACATATTTACAACGGCGTTGCCAAGGCTTTGACTAAGGTGGTCTGAGATGGTATCCATATCCATTCCGGGCTGATCCATCTTGTTGACAAAGATGAAAGTCGGAACTTTGTAGTGCTCAAGCAGATACCAGAGAGTTCTGACCTGGGCATTTACACCATCAGATGCGCTGATAACAAGTATGGCGGCGTCAAGAACCTGCAAAGTTCTTTCGGTCTCAGGTGAAAAATCTATATGACCTGGGGTATCTATCAAAGTTATCTGGCGATCAAAAGCCTGGAGCCTTGCCTGCTTTGAGAAAATTGTGATTCCTCGTTCTTTTTCCAGTTCAAAGGTATCCAGAAAAGCATCTCCGTGGTCTACGCGGCCGATTGTGCGGAGTGTACCTGCCTCATATAATAATGATTCTGATAAAGTTGTTTTACCTGCATCAACGTGGGCAAGTATTCCTATATTAAGTATGGTGGACATATAATCTCCATGATTGTTCGTATTTATAATTAGTGCAATTAAAATGATAGCATATGTCAGATTGAAATGATATGTAACTAATCTTAAAAAAGAACAATAAAAAAAGGAATGTTGAAATCAACATTCCTTTATAGTCGGAGTGACAAGACTTGAACTTGCGACCTCTACTTCCCTAAAGTAGCGCGCTAGCCAACTGCGCTACACCCCGGCACAAGTGCTATTATATAACATGGTTTTGGGAATGGCAACACCCAATTTTAAAAAATTACAATATTATTTATAAAAGTTTTAGCACTCTCAGCTGGACAGTGCTAATTTTTGATATATAATATACTTAATTGAGAGGAGTGAGGCAGGATGGTAATTATTAAAATCAGTGAAAAGACTGTGCAGTGCAGCATTGCTGCTCAGGAACTTCATGAAATCGGACTTACACCTGAAGCTCTGTTGCATGGAGAAGAAAAGAGCATTCCTTTTATGACGCAGCTCAACCAGGAAGTTGGGCAGCAGTTGTCATATGATCCTGAGAATGAAGTAATGATGATGAGCAGGAATATTATGGCAGACGGAAGTGTGCGTATATATGCGGTCAAGATGGACAATGATGATATTCAGAGTTCAGCAGATCGTCTTCGTAATATTGCTCATGGAATACTTGATTATCTTACACAGGATAAGATAGATGCTGTAAAGGCTGAAAAAGGCAAAGACAAGAGCGATGCACTCAATAAGCTTGTAGAAGGAATGAATAATATGGTAGGCCGCATGTATCTTGAGGAGAGCGAAGAAGGACATAAACTTATAAGCGCCCTTGAAGAAATACAAAAGGCCAGTGTGGTTTCAAAGCCTGCACTTGATTATCAGCGTTATATGGGCGAATTTGATAATCTTGACAGTGTTATAAGATTTGCAAAGATTGCATCAGCAATGCCTATAGTTGATTCAGGTCTTTATAAGGATGAAGGAAAATACTATCTGATGATGGGACTTCATACTGATAGTGAAGCTGTAGTATATGAGCTTCGCAAAGCAGGAATTGAGTATGCAAAAGCTTTGAGTGTAAATTCTCCTGAAGAATTGCATCTTATTGAGACTGCGGAATGTATCATAGCCAAGGATGCAATAGCACATTTGACAGAACTTGATACTGAAGGTAAATGATAACATGAAAAATTTAAAGGATGTTACACTATTTAACTTCACAGGTGTATATGAAAGCGAGGATTTCTATAAAGATATAGATAATCCTCGCTTTATTGAATGTAGAAATATTGATGGAACAGATTGTTTTTGTGATGATGAAGGCGAAAATAGTATAAGAAGTCTTATAGTTCATAATAATGTTCCACTTAATGGTATTCATTTTATTGATAATGGCAATTATCATTATATGTCTTATATTTTTACTTCATATATTAAAGAAGATTTTCATCTGATCTATCTGGATAATCATCCTGATATGAAAGAGTCTATGTTTGGAGACATTCTTTCGTGTGGGAGTTGGGTAAAAAAGGTTCTGGATAATAACACTTGTGTCAGAAAAGTCATTGCTGTTGGTGTTGATCAAAAACTTTTTGATGAAATCAGCAAAGAGGATAGTAAAAAAGTAACACTCGTGTCAGAAAAACATATTTATAATGGTACAAAAGCTTGTTCAGATATATCTTGTAATGGAGATATGGCTGATATGATATTACAGGAATTATCAGATGATCTTCCTGTTTATATTTCTATTGATAAAGATGTGCTTAATAAGGACCAGCTAATGACTAACTGGGATCAGGGTATTATGGACACGGATACACTTCTTCATATAATACAAAAGATACTTTCTTCTAAAAGAGTACTTGGTATCGATGTATGCGGAGAAGTCAGCTTAGATACAGAATGCGATTATGATGTCCAGATTATGAAGAATAATAGTTTTAACAGGAAGCTTCTGGAACTTATGGCTTTTTAAGTGAAGCTTTAAAAGCATGGCTAATTGATAGAAAACCACAGAAACACTCTTTTACAGAGAGTTTTGTGACGCATTGAAACAACTGTAGACAGAATTATTAAAAGCGATGATATATTGGCAATAGTATTACGATTAAACGATTTTATGAAAAAAATCAAAAAAAGTGTTGACATAATTGAATCAAAAGGATAATATAAAACAGTCGCGTGCAGCGAGTAAGAATCACATGCGACGAGAAGAATAGAGGTTTGCGGGAATGTCGGAATTGGCAGACGAGCAAGACTAAGGATCTTGTGACCGCTTAGGTCGTGAGGGTTCAAGTCCCTTTTCCCGCACGTAAAGAGCATCGATTTATCGATGCTCTTTTGTGTTTTAAATCCTATTACTGGTTTTTGTAAAGTTCAAATAGATTTTGACCTTATTAGACAATATTTTTAAAATTAAATAAAAAAAGTGTTGACAGATAACTGGCAAAAGGATAATATAATACATGTCGCGTGCAGAGAACGCGAGGGACTAAAGCGTAGAGCTTATGCTACATGCAGGAATGGCGGAATGGCAGACGCGCATGGTTCAGGTCCATGTGATAGCAATATCATGAGGGTTCAAGTCCCTTTTCCTGCACTGTCTTACTTATAGGACATGCGACAAACTTAATAAGGGTCTGCGGGAATGTCGGAATTGGCAGACGAGCAAGACTAAGGATCTTGTGACCGCTTAGGTCGTGAGGGTTCAAGTCCCTTTTCCCGCACTAAAGAGCATCGATTTTAATCGATGCTCTTTTTCTTTGTGCACTTTTTTATCAGGAAGAGTTTTTGTGCCTAAAGTCTTTTTTGTGAATATTTTACATGGATTAATAGAAAAATGAATTTGGATAAAAGCCAGTGTTTATGCGGAAACTGACAAAATGACCAAAATTCATTTCAAAAATTTGTCATTTTATGATTGTAAATATTATGGAAACTTTTCGTGTATATGCTATAATCAAAAAAACATTTTGAGTGCACTTTTATACGGCGTAAGATTAGGCATAGCATAATAATTCTTAAATACATCAAGATCGGAAACGCCGCCGACATCATTAGTTTCCACATAATAACATTTTCGTTAATAAAAAACGCAATTACGTATTTTATTTGTTTAAAATCCATATTGTTTTTAGACTGATATAACATTATCATGATATATCAGAGAAACAATGTGTTTTCTCAAAAACAATGAGAAATGTGATGATCTTGAAAACTTAATATTTTCAAATCTGAATATCTTTATTAGTAAATAAAGGTTAAGTGACTGAATTGGTGTTATATTGGCACACCAATGTTGAACCATAAGTCTCTTTATGCAGTCAGGAGACGTGAGGTTAATTATGGCAGAATTAGATCTGAAAAAGCTTAGCAGAGCCCAGCTTTTAGAAATGATGCTTAAGTTCTCCGAAGAAGCTGAAGCTGCACTTTCACATGAGAAAGAGATGCAGGAACAGTTTAATAAAGAAAAGGAGATCATCTTACAGCAGGCATCTGATGAGCGAGAAGAGCTGCTTCATAAATTTGATGCTGAAAGAAATGAGATGCGTCAGAAATTTGCAGAGCAAAAAGCTGTGCAGCAGGCAAAATTTGATAAAGATATCGAAGGTCTTAAAGCACGACTTGATCGTGAGAAGATGGCCATGAAGGATGAAGTTGATATGGCTCTTCATAAGATAAACAATTCCGGTACACTTGCAGATGCAGCTACAAGACTTGGTAATGTAATGGAAGCAGCTCAGGAATCTGCTGACATGTACGTGGAACTTATCAAAAAACAGATAACTTCAGAATATGAAGATCTTCAAAAAGATATGAAGGCTGCTAAAGCCAGAATTGATCTTCAGGAAAAGAAGTCATCAGAAAAATGTAAGACCATGGAAGATGAAACGAGGCGCAAATGTGCTGAGCTTTTAAAAAAGGCTGAGTATGTTTATAAACATCCAGAACTAATGGCGGATGTTGGTGCTTCTAATACTACAGAAAAGGTATCTAAAAATTCGGGTAAGACAAAGGGTAAAACAACAAAGACAAGGACAGCAAAGACCAAAAAGTCTGACGAAATGTAACATTCATTTAATGGATATATACAGGGATGGTTTATATCAGTGAGAAGTAAGAAGCCTATAAATGGAAAAGAAACTGAATTAAAGTATGAAAAGCCATCTACCGAGCAGCTTAGGAAAGCACTTGATCGCGAAAAGCGTAAAGATGAGTATAAGAAGACTTTTGCAAAGACAATAGGTATTCTTATTGCAGTTGCAGCTTTTTCTGTTCTTATAGCGAGCTTTTTTATCAAAGTACATAAGATTTCAGGAGACTCTATGTCTCCAACGCTTGAGACAGGACAGATAGTTGTTGCGGTTGAAACTGAGAAATTTGAACCAGGTGAGCTTGTGGCTTTTTATTATAACAACAAAGTGCTTATCAAAAGAGTTATTGGTTCTCCCGGAGACTGGATCAATATAGACGCAGACGGCAATGTTACTGTAAATGGTTTGGCTTTGGATGAACCATATCTTACAGAAAAAAGTCTGGAACCTACTGATATAGAATTTCCTTATCAGGTTCCGGAAAATAGATATTTCGTGTTAGGGGATAACAGAAGTGTATCCATAGACAGTCGTAAGAATGAAGTGGGATGTATTTCTAAAGAACAGCTTATCGGTCATGTTTTTTTCAGAATTTACCCATTTAGTGAATTTGGAATAATTACTAATAACTGATCGGATCAGGTGATTAGTGATATGTGTATTTTTTGCGCGCAAAAATAGGCAGTTTTATAGGGAAGTAATATTAAGAGGAAACAAGGATGCAAAGAAAAGGTGAAAATCGTATAAGAGAGTATTTGAGCAAGCGAAAACGATATCAGAAGTGGATTTCTGTTGTTGTAGTACTTGCGATACTTGTTGGTCTTACTACGATATACTCTTTAAATCAGGATGCTTCAGCTACAACTCAGGAGGGAGCTGAGGAAGTAGGAATGGTTCTCGAGAATGAATCAGAAAACCAGGATAATGCTTCGGAAGGTCAGAATGGTGAAACAGAAGTAGCTGTAGACAATAGTACAGAAGGATCGGTACAGGAAGA